>CAMLGC010000006.1 GCA_946479505.1 uncultured Sphingomonadaceae bacterium | reverse complement strand
GCTCGGCGTCACCGGATCGGGCAAGACCTTCACCATGGCGAAGGTGATCGAGGCGGTGCAGCGGCCGGCGCTGGTGCTGGCGCCTAACAAGATCCTCGCGGCGCAGCTCTATGGCGAGTTCAAGAGCTTCTTCCCCGACAATGCGGTCGAGTATTTCGTCAGCTATTACGATTACTACCAGCCCGAGGCCTATGTGCCGCGGTCGGACACGTATATCGAGAAGGAAAGCTCGGTAAACGAGGCGATCGACCGGATGCGGCATTCGGCGACGCGATCGCTGCTCGAGCGCGACGACGTCATCATCGTGGCGTCGGTATCGTGCCTATACGGCATCGGGTCGGTCGAGACGTACTCGGCAATGATCTTCGACCTCAAGAAGGGCCAGACGGTCGATCAGCGCGAGATCGTGCGCAAGCTCGTCGCGCTCCAATACAAGCGCAACGACGCCGCCTTCGCGCGAGGCAATTTCCGGGTGAAGGGCGACAATCTGGAGATCTTCCCCTCGCACTACGAGGATACCGCATGGCGGGTGTCGTTCTTCGGGGACGATATCGAGGAGATCGTCGAGTTCGATCCCTTGACCGGCAAGAAGGTTGCGAGCCTCGACCATGTGCGCGTCTATGCGAACAGCCACTATGTGACGCCCGGGCCGACGCTCAAGCAGGCGATGGAGGGAATCCGCCACGAGCTCGCCGAACGGCTCAAGGAGTTGGAGGCCGAGGGCAAATTGCTCGAGCACCAGCGGCTCGAACAGCGTACCAACTTCGACCTCGAAATGATTGCGGCGACGGGAAGTTGTGCGGGGATCGAGAATTATTCGCGCTTCCTCACCGGCCGGCTGCCCGGCGAGCCGCCGCCGACTTTGTTCGAATATCTTCCCGAAAACGCGCTGCTGTTTGTCGACGAGAGCCACCAGACGATCGGCCAGATCAACGGTATGTCGCGCGGCGACCACAAACGGAAAATCACGCTAGCCGAATATGGCTTCCGCCTGCCCTCGGCGATCGACAACCGCCCGCTGCGGTTCAACGAGTGGGAGGCGATGCGCCCGCAGACCACCTATGTCTCGGCGACCCCGGGCGGGTGGGAGATGGAGCAGACCGGCGGGGTGTTCTCCGAGCAGGTGATCCGCCCGACCGGGCTGATCGATCCGCCGGTCGAGATCAGGCCGGTCGAGGAGCAGGTGCAGGACCTGATCCAGGAATGCCGAAAAACGGCGGAGCTGGGCTATCGCACGCTCGTCACCACGCTGACCAAGCGGATGGCGGAAGACCTCACCGAATATATGCACGAGGCGGGGCTCAAGGTCCGCTACATGCATTCGGACACCGAGACGCTGGAGCGGATCGAGCTGATCCGCGATCTGCGCCTGGGGGTGTATGACGTCCTGGTCGGGATCAATCTTCTGCGTGAAGGCCTCGACATTCCCGAATGCGGGCTGGTCGCGATCCTCGATGCCGACAAGGAGGGCTTCCTGCGCTCCGAGACCTCGCTGATCCAGACGATCGGGCGCGCCGCGCGCAACGTCGACGGGCGCGTGATCCTCTACGCCGACCGCATGACCGGCAGCATGGAGCGCGCGCTCAACGAGACCAGTCGCCGCCGCGAGAAACAGGAAGCGTACAATGCCGAGCACGGCATCACGCCCGCGACGATCCGCAAGAATATCGGCGACATCATCGCCCACGTCGCATCGAAGGATCAGGTGACGGTCGAGATCGACGAGGATCGCCCGCACATGGTGGGCCATAATCTTCGCGCGTATATCGAGGAGCTCGAAAAGAAGATGCGCGCCGCCGCCGCCGATCTGGAGTTCGAGGAGGCGGGCCGTTTGCGCGACGAAATCCGTAGTCTGGAGGCGGAGGAACTGGGCCTCTCCGAGGATCAGCGCAAGGCGCCGGTGATGGGGCGGAGCAACGAAGGCAAGCCGGGCACGCGCAAGACGCGGTATGGGAAGCAGACCAAAATGCGAATGGGGGGACGGGGCGGGCGGTAGGCGCCAACTCGGGCCCGGCGGCATGTTGCGATGGGGAACTCGACCGGATCGTGCCTCGCGCCGCCTGAACGGGCTTGAGGGCGAGGCGATCGATCCGCATAAGCGCGTTCATGCGTAAACTCCTCGCCTTTGCCGCCGTCGCCGTGCTTGCCGGCTGTATCCCCAACGCGCCCCCGCCCGTGGCCCCCGCCCCGCGGCCGACGCCCACACCCACGCCGGCCCCGACGCCTGTCACGCCCGCGCTCACCGGCGACTGGCGCGATTGGCCGCTGACGCCGGGGGACTGGAGCTACCGCGACGACGGGCCGGGAAGCGTCGCGCTGTTCCGGCTGGCCAATGCCGATGCGCGCTTCTCGATCCGGTGCGACCAGGCGGCGCGGCAGGTGGTTCTCGCGCGCGCCGGAATGGTGTCGGGCAACGGCGCGATGACGATCCGGACGACGAGCCTGACGCGCACCCTTTCGTCGCAGCCGAGCCCGGGCGCCGCGCCGCACATGACGGTGACGCTCAACGCGCGCGATCCGCTGCTCGACGCGATGGGCTATAGTCGTGGGCGGTTCATCGTCGAGCAGCCGGGACTGCCGACCCTCGTCATCCCCGCTTATGCCGAGATCGAGCGCGTGACCGAGGATTGCCGCGCGTGAGACGGTTGGTCGCGGTCGCGTTGCTGGCGGGGCTCGCCGGCTGCGAGCAGCACGAGCAATCGAACACGATTGTCCCTGCGCCAACGCCAAGCGCCAGTCTCGGCGACGCCGACCGCGTTCCCGCCCCAACCGCCAATGTCGGCACCGCCGCGCTGCCGACGCCCGAGCTCGACGGCGTGGCGACCGCGAAGGGCACATGGCGCTTCCAGGTTTCGGCCGACGGCGACCAGGCGGTGTTCGGCGACGCGGGTGAGGCGTCCGAATTCGCGATGCGCTGCGATCCGGCTACGCGGCGAATGGTGTTCACGCGCGCCGCCTCGGGCGGATCGGGGGGAACGATGCAGATCGTCGCGGCGAACGGCGCGGCGACCTTCTACACCGAGCCGGGCTCGGCGGGGCGCATCCAGGCGAGCGACCCCGCGACCGACACCTTCCTCACCGACGTGCTCGCGACCGCCAAGGATCGGATCGGCGTCAGCGTGGGCAACGGGCCGACGCTGGCGATGCCGGTCGATCCGGTGATCCGCCAGACGATCCTGCGCTGCGCCGCGCCCACGGGATAAGCCTGGCCGTCTCGTGCGTTGGGCGTGCGAGGAGAGCGACGATGATTCGCAAGCTCAAGGCCGGCTATCGCATCTATTCGCGCAAGAAGGATCCCGACACCGGCAAGCGCAAGAACCTCGGCACCTTCGACACCAAGGAAGCCGCGCAGAAGCACGAGCGCGAAATCCAGTATTTCAAGCGGCATTGATTGATAGGCCGGTGCGGCACCCATCGAAGGAACGACGATGGCAGAGAAAGAGAAATGGTCGCAGGACGTGACCGAGCACTCGGATGCGCTCGACCTTGACGAGGGCGTCTTTACCTGGACCGATCCGAAGCGGATCGCCAAGTCGCTCAAGGCATCGGCGGAGAAGAGCACGCGGCGCAAGGGATCGCCGCTGCAATCGGCGATGTCGATGCTGACCTTCTACATCAACCGCGCGGGGCACGACCTCGACGCCGGCCAGAAGAAGGTGCTCGAAGACGCGAAGGAGGAACTGCGCAAGGCCTTCGGCAAGGACTGATCCGTGTCGCCGCGCAGAACTCGAATCATCGCGCAAACGCTCGTGCAAAACAAGACTTGTTTCGCGGGCGGCGGTGACTCACATTGGACGTGCAGCCAGCGATGGGTGCGCAGTGCTTCAACTAGCGAAAGGAGGTGATCCGATGTCTCATGGTTCAGCAATGGGGTCGGTTCAGTTCGTTCGGGAGACGCGCCGCTAAGCTCCGCCGGGTGGTTGCGGGGGGTATCCTCCCCCAGTCAACGTGAACACCCACAGGAGAAGCGGCTCGCATGGTCTCCCGGGCTGGAGCTTCCGGCCGCTGACCATGCGAGAGGCTGTCGGGCATCCGGGAAGGGTGCTCGGCAGCCTCTTTCATTTGTGCCTGCCAGCGATACCACCCGAGATCGGCTGCATGCCGCAAACGGGTTGCGCGACATCTCGACGCCGGAAACAAATGCGGCGCTACCCGTTTGCCGGTCCTTCGATCATCGCAAAATCGGCCTCGCATCCGCTCCGCGCGCCGTGCGTTGTCTCCGCATGGTCCAGGTCAGCTCATCGGTGATGAACGAGATCGAATACGACGCCGCGCGGCGGCGGCTCGCGGTCCGGTTCAACCATGGCGGCTGGTACACCTATCTCGGCGTTCCCGCGCGGATCGCCGAGGAATTGATCGCCGCGCCTTCGCTCGGCCGCTATTTTGACGCCCGCATCCGTGACCGTTTCCGGTTTCTCAGGCGGCGCGCCTGAGCCCGAAGCGATCTACCTGCGGATCACCTTGCGGACCTTGCGCACGGTTTTGCTCCGCACCGGCACAGACCTTTCGATGACGTAGGTCTTTGCCGGATGCGTGGCCGTGGTCGTCGTCACGATTTTGGCGCAGGGCGGGATCGTGATCGTCGTCCGCGTCGCCGGCGGGTAGTACCAGCCATCCTCGGTTACGCCCTCGCATGCGCCGACGCAGGTCGTCGTCACCCGCGTGCCGCCTACCGGCCGCCCCCCGCGCATCACCTCGACATCGGGGCCATAGCCGATTTCGGGGGGCGAAGGCGGCGGCAGGCCATCCAGGTCCTCGTCCCATCCGTCGTCATAATCCTGATCGTAGGCGTCCCAATCCATGTCACCGCGGCTGTCCCATACCTGGCCCGATCGGTCGATCAGCACTGCGTCGTCATAGTAACGCGACCAGCTATAGCCCTGCGGCGGCGCCGGCAGCCGGTAAGCGGACCAGTCCCACACCGTCCATCCGGGCGACACCCAGTAAGACGGCAGCACCCAGCCACGCATCGGCCGCCGATACGCCGCCCAGCCGCCCGGCGCGCGCATTCCCCCGTACCAACGGCCGCCAATCATCCCGCCCCAGCGGTGCCCCCGTCGATTCCAGTGCCACGAGTCTCCGGGTCGCCCCTGCCGGTGCCCGCCGCCATGCCATTGGCCGCCCGGATGGCCGCCCATGTGCCCGCCCGGATGGCCCCCGCCGTGATGCTGCGCCAGCGCCGGCGTCGCGAACATCCCGACCGATGCCAGCGTTGCGATCAAGAGGCCGCGCATGTCCTCGTCTCCCTGCCGTTGCGCCCCCGCGCCCACGCTCAAAACCGTTGATTGCCTGCTTACCATTTCGCCGGCGTGCCGAAAAGCCGCGCGAGTCCCGATACGGGTCAGGCCAGTCGCGGCGCGAGCAGCTTTGCGATCGCCTCACAGCCGGCGGCGTCGTCGCCATCGAACCGCCGGACCCGGGGGCTGTCGAGATCGAGAACGCCGATCAGGCGGTCGTCATGGACGATCGGCACCACCAGCTCGGACGCGCTCGCCGCGTCGCACGCGATATGCCCGGAAAATGCGTTAACATCCTCGACCAGTTGCGTCGTGCGGGTCGCCGCCGCGGTTCCGCACACCCCACTGCCGAGCGCGATGCGGATGCACGCCGCCTTGCCCTGAAAGGGTCCGAGCACGAGCTCGCCCTCGACCAGCCGATAGAAGCCCGCCCAGTTGAGATCGGGCAGAAACTGCCAGATCGCCGCGGCGACGTTCGCCATGTTGGCGATCGCGTCGGATTCGTCGGCGGTCAGCGCGTCGATCGCCGACACGAGGTCGCGGTAAAGCTCGCTCTTCGAGCCGGCGGTCACATCGAAAGCGTACATGCGTTTTCCTAATCGAGCTGCACTTTGCCGCGCCCCGCCTTTACCGCGCTCCGGCTCTTCTTGGCGTCGACGCGCTTGGCCTTGGCGGCGCGGCTGGGCCGCGTCGGCCGCCGCTTCGCCGGCCGCTCGTGCGCCTTGGCGAGCAGCTCGGCAAGCCGCTCGCGCGCATCGGCGCGGTTCGCCTCCTGCGTGCGGAAGCGCCGCGCGGTCAGCACCAGCTCGCCCGCGGTCGTCATGCGGCTGCCCGCCAGCGTCTTGAGCCGCTGATAAACGTCGGGCGCGAGCCCCAGCCGGAAGACGTTGACGCGAAGCTGGCACGCGGTCGCGACCTTGTTGACGTTCTGCCCGCCCGGTCCGGTGGCCGCGAGAAAGCGTTCCTCGATCGCGTCCTCGGGGACCTCAGCCATCGAAACCGGCCTCGCGGAAGCGTTCCGGAAACGGCGCGGCGACGTCGATCGGCGGCTTGCCCTCGCGCACCAGCACGAGCGAGTCGGCATGAAGCAGGAACGGTCCCTGCCCTCCCCCATAGACCGGATCACCCGACACGGGCGTCCCCAGCCCCTCGGCGGCGTGGACGCGGATCTGATGCGTGCGCCCGGTCTCGGGCATGAATTCGACCAGTGTACGGCGATCCTTGACGTCGAGCACCTTCCAGTGCGTCCGCGAAGGCTTGCCGTTTGCAGCACCAGTCATCCTCCAGCCGATCGTCGCGCTGCTCACCTTGACCAGCGGCAAGTCGATCGTGCCGCTGTCGCGCTCGGGGATGCCGTCGACCACCGCAACGTAGCGCTTCTGCACGCGCCCCTCCTCAAATGCGCGCTGGAAGCGCCGATGCGCCTTGGGATTGCGCGAGAGGAGCAGGCAGCCCGACGTGTCGCGATCGAGCCGATGCACCGGCTGCGGCCAGCGCTGGAACCCGAAGGTGAGGCTTTCGAGATAATTTTCGAGGCTGAGCGAGCCATCGCGCGGCGGATCGACCGGCAGGCCCGAGGGCTTGTCGAGCACGATCGCCTCGCCGTCGATGAAGAGCACATGGTCGCTGAGCATGGCGGCGCTCTTGCCACCAAGCGTCGCCGCATGCCAGAGGCGCCGCCGTCCGACGGAACCCGTTTCATGCTCCTCCGCACCGCGCTCGCGCTCGCCGCCCTCGCCTTCTCCACCGCCGCCTTTGCCGGGCAGGCGGCGGACGCGCGCCTCTACGGTCACCTATCCTATCCCGAGGCCGATTCGGCGATGCTCGTCGAGGCGCCCGACGGGTTCGCGCTTCGCCAGCCATGCCTGATCCGTCGCGAGGTCCTGCCCGACCTGATCGCGCTGATCGCCGGCGCGCGCGCCGCAGGGGTGACCGGAACGGTGCAGGGCGTCTCGTGCTACCGCTCCGAGGCGCACCAACGCGCGGTGTTCTGCGAGATCGATCCGGAAGGAAACCGGCGCTGCGAGGAGCCCGCGCGCCGTGCGATGAGCGTCGCGCCGCCGGGCCACAGCGAGCATTCGACCGGCTATGCGATCGATTTCGGCACGCGTCCCTCCCCCGGCTGCGCCGATGTCGAATATTGCTTCGACCGCACGCCGCTCGGCCAATGGCTGCTCGAGCACGCGACCGAATACGGCTTCGAGCTCTCCTTCCCGTGGAAGAATTCGCAAGGGGTGACGTGGGAGCCCTGGCATTGGCGCTGGGTCGGCCGTTCGCGCGCCGAGCAGGGCGCGACGGCGGCGCGGCGCACGTTCGCTGCGGCGCGCGAGCGCTTCCCGGCAGAGCCGCGGATTCCGACCCTCGTGCTCCGCGTCGTCTCGCAGCCGCCGGTGCCGAAGCCTCCGGCGGCCGTGCCGACAGGTTAGCCCCTCAGCTTCGCCGCGGTCTCGGCGATGCGCTTGCCCTGATAGCGCGCGCCGCCCAGGTCGATCTCGCTCGGCTGGCGGCTGCCGTCGCTGTCGGCGATCGTGGTTGCGCCATAGGGCGCGCTGCCATGCACCTCCTTGACGCCCTGCTGCCCCGAATAGCCGTAATCGAGCCCGACCACCGTGAGGCCGAAATGGAGGAGGTTGGTGATGATCGAAAACAGCGTCATCTCCTGCCCGCCATGCTGGGTTGCGGTCGAGGTGAAGGCGCCCCCGACCTTGCCGTTGAGCTTGCCCGACGCCCACAGGCCGCCCGCCTTGTCGAGGAACGCGGCCATCTGGCTCGGCATGCGACCGAAGCGCGTCGGCGCGCCGACGACGATCGCGTCGTAGGTGGCGAGCTCGTTGATGTCCTCGATCACGGGGTGCGCGGTGTCCGTCTTGAAATGCGCGGCCTTCACTACCTCGGGCGGGGCTGTTTCGGGGACGCGGCGGATGTCGACCTCGGCACCGCCCTCGCGCGCGCCTTCGGCCATCGCGTCGGCCATCTGCTCGATATGGCCGTAGGACGAATAATAAAGAACGAGGACTTTGGTCATGTGGGGTTCCTTCTTCTCCCCTCCCGCTTGCAGGAGGGGTCGGGGGAGGGCGTATCGAAAGGGGGGAGGAAACAGGCCCTCCCCTGGCCCCTCCCGCAAGCGGGAGGGGGATTTACTCCGCGTCGACGAGAACGATCTCGGCGTCGTCGAGTGCCGTGATGGTGACGGTCTGCCCGCCCGAGAGCGCGGCGCCGTCGCGGGCGTCGAAGCGGGTGCCATCGATCTCGATCGCGCCGGTGGCGGGGACGAGATAGGCGTGGCGCCCCTCGCCGACGGTGTGCGTCAGCCTTTCGCCGGCCTTGAGCGTCGCTCCGAGGACGCGGGCGTCGGCGCGGATCGGGAGCGCGCCTTCGTTGCCTGCGAAGCCGCTGGCGAGCGTCACGAAATTGCCTGAGCGATCGCTCTTGGGGAACGGCTTGGCGCCCCACGACGGCGCGCCGCCGGATTGTCGGGGTTCGATCCAGATCTGGAAAAGCGTCGTCGGCTCGGATTCGAGATTGTACTCGGCGTGGCGCACGCCGGTGCCGGCGCTCATCACCTGGACGTCGCCGGCAGCAGTGCGGCCCTGGTTTCCCATCGAATCCTGGTGGGTGATCGCGCCCGAGCGGACATAGGTGATAATTTCCATGTCGCGGTGAGGGTGCGGCGGGAAACCGGCATTCGCGCCGATCGTGTCGTCGTTCCACACGCGAATCGCACCCCAGCCCATCCGGGCGGGGTCGGTATAGTTCGCGAAGGAGAAATGGTGGTGCGCGTCGAGCCAGCCATGATCGGCGTGGCCGAGGCTCGAAAAGGGGCGTTTTTCAATCATCATGTGTCTCCCGAAGGATTGCTTGGCCTCAAGATAGGGCGCATGATCGGCGCGTAAACGGAAACCACGGAAACAGATCGTTTCATAAATGCGCCTCCCCGATTTCGAAGCCTGGGCGATCTTCGCGTGCGTGGTCGAGCACCGCTCGTTCAGCGCGGCAGCACAGGCGATCGGCGTTTCCAAGGCGACCGTCTCCAAGGCGGTGTCGCGGCTGGAAGCGCAGCTCGGCACCAGTCTGTTCCACCGGACCTCGCGGCGGCTGACGCTCACCGAAAGCGGCAAGGCGCTCGCCGATCACGCCAGGCGCATCGTCGCGGAGGGCGAGGCCGCCGAGGAGGCCGCGCACGACAGCGCGACGCTTCCGGTGGGGCTGGTGCGGGTGGCGGCGCCGATGACCTTCGGGACGACCTATCTCGCGCCCGCAATCGCCGAGTTCCTGGCGGCGCATCCGGGCATCGAGATCGATCTCGCGCTTTCGGACGCGACCATCGATATCGTCGCCGAAGGATTCGACGTCGCGTTGCGCATCGCCGACCTGCCCGACAGCTCGCTGCGCGCGCGCCGGCTGTGCGGGATCGCGGTGCATGTCGTTGCCGCGCCCGCCTATCTCGACCGGCATGGCCGGCCGGCGCATCCGGCGCAGCTCGGCGACCACGCCTGCATCGGCTACACCAACGCGTCCGGCGGCGTGTGGCGCTTCACCGGGCCCGGCGGCGAGGAGGCGGCGGTGCGCCCGACGGGACCGCTCGCCATCAACAGCGGCGACGCGATGCTGCCCGCGTTGCGCGCTGGGCTGGGCGTCGCACGGCTGCCCGGCTTCATCGTCGACGCCGATCTGGCGGCGGGCACGCTCGAGGCGATCCTTACCGATTGGACGCCGCCGCCGATCGCGCTCCACCTGCTTACGCCGCCCAGCCCGCTACGCCCGGCCCGCGTGAATGTGCTGATCGACTTTCTCGCAGGCCGCTTCCGTGCCATCGGTGGCGCACCATGAACCGCCTTCGCCCCGACGACGCCGACGCGCGCTTCATCCGCCGCGTGCTGATCGTGCTCGCGATCGTGGCGGTCGCGGTCGCGCTCTACCGTGCCGGCGACCTTTTGATCCTCGCCTTCGGATCGAGCCTCGGTGCGATCGCCATCCACGCGCTTGCGGAGGGCTATGAGCGGCGGCTGCATTTGCCCGAAAAGGCGGCGCTCGCCGCGGGCATGACCACCGCGATCGGCATCGTCGGCTTCCTCGTCTGGCTGTTCGGCATTCAGTTCGCGCCGCAGGTCAATGCCTTCGTCACCGCGTTGCCGCAGCTCCTCGGAAGCCTTGCCGGCTGGCTCTCGCAATCACCCGTCGGTGCCAAGCTCGTCGATGCGGTCGAGGCGGCCTATGCCGGTTCGCGCGTCGCGCAGGATGTGGGCGGGCTCATCACGGGTGCGGGTGAGCTGCTGCTCAACGTGCTGCTGCTGATCGTCGGTGCGCTGTTCTTCGCCGCCAATCCGGACATCTACCGGCACGGCTTCCTGATGCTCGTGCCGCAGCGCCAGCGCCCCGCCTTCGCCGACGCGCTCGACGACGTCGCCGACACGCTGCGCCTGTGGCTGCGGGCGCAGCTCATCCTGATGACGACGATGGGGACGATGGTCGGCATCGGTCTGTGGATCTCGGGCGTGCCGTCATCGGCCGCGCTCGGCCTACTCGCCGGGTTGAGCGAGTTCATCCCCTATATCGGCCCGACCGCCGCGATGCTGCCCGCGATCGGCCTCGCCGCGACCGCGAGCAACGAGGCGGTAGTCGGCGCACTCGTCACCTATGCCGTCGTGCGACTGATCCAGACCAACCTCATCACGCCCTATGTCCAGAACCGCGTGATCGACATTCCGCCCGCGGTTACCTTGTTCGCGATCATCGGGATCGGCGCGGTGTTCGGGCTGTATGCCCTGTTCTTTTCGGCGGCGATCCTGGTGGTGCTCTTCACGCTGATCCGCACGCTCTATCTTAGGGAAATCGTCGGTGAGGACATTGGTCCGCCTGGTGACGATAACGATTCGATAACTTCCTGACCTTCGCGACTCGCGGATTCCCGCGGCTTAAGACCAAATTAACCTTTTGCCTTCAGAGCTTCTTTGGTTAATGAAGGTGCGGGGCGCGTGGAGCCGCGGTGGCTCGGCACGCGTGACGACAGGGGGGACAGACGCATGCGCGTGCTGCTGATCGAGGACGAGCCGACCACGGCGAAGGCGATCGAGCTGATGCTCTCGACCGAGGGGTTCAACGTTTACACTACCGATCTGGGCGAGGAAGGCTTGGATCTGGGCAAGCTTTACGATTACGACATCATCCTGCTCGACCTGAACCTGCCGGACATGCACGGATACGACGTGCTCAAGAAGCTGCGCGTCGCGCGGGTGCAGACGCCGGTGCTGATCCTCTCGGGTGTTGCCGAGATGGATTCGAAGGTGCGAAGCTTCGGCTTCGGCGCTGACGATTACGTGACCAAGCCCTTCCACCGCGAAGAGCTGGTCGCGCGGATCCACGCGGTGGTGCGCCGCTCCAAGGGCCATTCGCAGTCGGTCATCAAGACGGGCAAGCTGGCGGTCAATCTCGACGCCAAGACGGTGGAGGTCGACGGCGCACGCGTGCATCTGACGGGCAAGGAATATGCAATGCTCGAGCTGCTGAGCCTTCGCAAGGGCACCACGCTGACCAAGGAAATGTTCCTCAACCACCTGTATGGCGGGATGGACGAACCCGAACTCAAGATCATCGACGTCTTCATCTGCAAGCTGCGCAAGAAGCTCAGCATGGCGTGCGACGGCGACAATTACATCGAGACCGTCTGGGGCCGCGGCTACGTGTTGCGCGAGCCCGAGGAAGAGCGCCAGGCCCAGGCCGCGGTCGCCTGAACCACATCACCCGAGCGGGGCAGGCCGCGGCGTCAGGGGACGCCGCGGCCGCTTTTATTCCCGGGCCCCCTCGGGCGGCGCCCGATCGAGGACATCGCGTGACGGCGGCGGAAGCAATCCGATGATCGCGAGCAGGGCGATATGGACCGCCAGCGTCAGCCATCGGCCGGCCTCTACCCCGCCGGTGCCTGCGACGACCGGATCGAACAGCAACCCCGCGAAATTATAGCCCCAGTGCAGCGCCGTCGCCGCCCACAAGGTTCTCCAGCGCCAGGCGGCCGCAGCATAGGCGAGCCCCATCACGAACAACCGCGCCTGTTCCGACCAGCCGGCATCGAAACGATAGATGTGATTGGCGGTGAAAACGATGGCCGTCAGCACGGTGAAGCCAATTGCCGTAAATCCGCGGTTCGCCGCCGTAAGGAAGAAGCCGCGCGTCAGCATGTCTTCGGCAATCGAAGGGATAAAGGTGCTGATGCCCAGGAGCGCCAGCGTTACCAGCGCAGCACCCACACCGGGAAACGACGCCGGCGACGCAATAGTATAAATCCCCAAAATCGTGCCGGTGAGCAATGCGACGCCTTTGGCGGCAAGCGCGAGAAGCAGGAGCGCCGCCAGAATGGCGAACGATCGCGGCCGCAGGTCAAGTCCCCAGGCGTCATAACCGCGATAGCCGAGCCAACGCCCCAACGGCCACGCCGCCAATACCGCCGCAACCATCAATCCGGCCTGGACCGGAAAGCTGTGCAGCAGCTTGTCGCCCACGCCTTCGGCCGATTGATAGAGGACGAACATCACCGCAAAAGCGGCGATCAACCGCGACGTGGACGGGTGACGATCAGGATCGGACATCACGGCGCCTTCGTTCGAGCATGCACCTCGTTACGATAACCGAACGAAATTGACAGCGGGAATGCTGGACTCGCTTCTCACTTGCGCTCCCACATCATCTTGCCGCCGACCCAGGTCTGCTCGACCTTCATGTTCCACAGCTCGGCCGGGGTAGCGAGAAGGGGGTCGGTGTCGATGATGATGAAATCCGCCCACAGCCCCGGGGCGAGGCGGCCGAATTTGTCTTCGGCGAAGCCTGCATAGGCGCCGCCCATCGTGTAGGCGCGCCACGCCTGTTCGCGGCTGATCCGTTCCTGCGGCTGCCACCCGCCGAAGGGCTGGCCGGCGCCGTCGGCACGGGTGAAAGCGGCGACCCAGCCGTGGAACGGGTTGAAGTCGTCGTTGGGGTAATCCGACCCGAAGGCGAGCGGCACGTCGTTTTCGAGCATCGAATGCCAGGCATAGGCGCCGGCGAGACGCTCCGGCCCGAGCCGTGCCTCCGCCATCACCCGATCCGACACCTGATGGATCGGCTGCATCGAGGCGATGATGCCATGCTCGCCGAAGCGCGGCAGATCGGCAGGATCGACGATCTGCGCGTGCTCGATACGCCAGCGACGATCGCCGTCATAGGTATCCGACACCGCGTCGATCGCGCCGAGCGCCTGCGCGTTGGCCTTGTCGCCAATCGCGTGGACCGCGACCTGGAAGCCGTCCATCGCGGCGCGGCTCATCAGGTTCTTGAGCTGCGCGTCGGTGAGGAAGCACTGACCGCTCTGCTCCGGCGCGTCGGCATAGGGCGCCTTGAGGCACGCGCCGCGCGAGCCCAGGGCCCCGTCGGCGAAGAGCTTCACCCCGCCCATGCGCAGCCTGTCGTCGTAGAGCCAGGGCGACGGACCGCCACCAGCAGCGCGGTTCGCGGTCTCGATGCTGACGGCATAGCTCATGATGCGCATGCGCAGCAGGTTCCTGTCGGCGATGCGGCGGAAGACGAGCCAGTCGTCGAGCGTGGTGCGCATGTCGGCGGTCGCGGTGATGCCCTTCGAGAGCAGCATCTGCTGCGCCTGAATGAAGGCGAGATCGCGTTCGCGCGCGAGCGGCTGCGGGATGACCTTCTCGATCAATTGCCGCGCGGCGTCGGTGAGCACGCCATTTTCGATCCGGCCGCCGGGAGGCGCCTTGGTGTCGGGGGTGATCCCCGCCGCCTTCATCGCCGCCGAGTTGAGCCACACGGCATGGCCGTCGATCCGGTCGAGCGCCACCGGGCGATCGCCGACGACCGCGTCGAGCTCGGCCGCGGTCGGGAAGCGGCCGAGACCCCAATCGACCTGGTTCCAGCCACCACCCAAAATCCACTGACGATCCGGATTCGCCTGGACATAGGCCGCGATCTTCGCCTGCGCCTCGGCGAGCGAATGCGTGCCCGAAAGGTCGAGCTCGAGCGAGCGGAATCCCAGATCCATGATGTGGCCGTGCGCATCGACGAAGCCGGGCAGCATGACCTTGCCATGCATGTCGGTGCGCCAATCGAGCTTCTCGGGCCGATCGTCGCCGCGCTTCAGGAGCCTGGTGATGCGCCCGTCGGGGGTCATCAGCAGACCGGTGAAGCGAACGACGTCGCCATCCTCGTCGAGCGTGATGCCGTTGACGTTGTCGATCAGCGCGTCGGCGTGGGCGGGGAGCGCGAGAAGGAGGGTGAGGAGCGCGATGAGCGCGTGACGGACGTGCTTCATCGCGGCAGCCTCCGCACCAATGCGCTCGTATCCTGGCGCGATCCGCCCATCTTCTGCACCTCCGCGTAGAATTGATCGACCAAGGCGGCAACGGGCAGCACGGCGCCGCTGCGCTTGGCCTCGTCGAGCGCCAGCCCCAGGTCCTTGCGCATCCAGTCAATCGCGAAGCCGAAATCGAACTCGTCCTTCGCCATCGTCCGCCAGCGATTGACCATTTGCCAGCTCTGCGCCGCCCCCCCCGAGATCGCCTCGAACACACGGTCGAGATCGAGTCCGCTCGCCTGGGCAAACCGAAGGCTTTCGGCGACGCCCTGGATCACGCCGGCGATCGCGATCTGGTTGCACATCTTGGTGGTCTGCCCCGCGCCGGGACCACCGACATGCGTGATGCGCGCGGCATAGGCCTGCATCAGCGGCTCGGCCCTGGCCATGGCCTCCTCGCTGCCGCCGCACATGATCGAAAGCGCGCCCTTCTCGGCCCCCGCCTGCCCGCCCGAGACTGGCGCATCGACCGCGAGGAAGCCGCGCTGCTCGGCATCGTCGGCAAGTCGCCGGGCGATCGCGGCCGATACCGTCGTGTGATCGACGAACACCGCGCCTCTGCCCATCGCGCCGAATGTGCCGCCCTCGCCGAGCGTCACTTCCGAGAGATCGTCATCGTTGCCTACGCAGGTGAACACCGCGTCGCAGCCCTCGGCCGCCTCGGCCGGGCTGTCGGCGACGCGGCCGCCATGTTCCTCCGCCCATTCTTCCGCCTTCGCGCGGGTGCGGTTGAACACCGTCACCTCGTGGCCTGCGCGCACGAGATGCCCCGCCATCGGCGCGCCCATCACGCCGGTTCCGATGAATGCCAGCCTTGCCATGCCGCAAGCGCATAAGGGGTGTTCCGCCCGTGCGCCAGATGGTCTAGGCGGGCGCGGCCTCTGACGAACGGAAGAAAGCATGGCGACGCACGCACAATCTTCGGACGCCTCGCTTCCGGTTTCGATCGACGACATCCGCACCGCGCATGCGCGCATCCGTGATTCGATCGTCCGCACACCGACGCTCATCAGCAGGACGCTTTCCGAGATGACGGGTGCGACCGTCTATCTCAAGTTCGAGAATCTGCAGTTCACCGCCGCCTATAAGGAGCGCGGCGCGCTCAACACCTTGCTCCAGCTCGACGAGGCGGCGCGCGCCAAGGGCGTGATCGCGGCTTCTGCGGGCAATCACGCGCAGGGCGTCGCCTATCACGCGACGCGGCTCGGCATTCCCTCCACGATCGTAATGCCGAAGAACACGCCCACGGTGAAGGTGACGCAGACCGAAGGCCACGGCGCGACCGTGATCCTGGAGGGCGACACGTTCGACGCCGCGTTCGCGCACGCCAAAAGCCTTGAGGAGGAATGCGGCTACACCTTCGTCCACCCTTTCAACGATCCGCGCATCATCGCCGGCGCGGGCACCACCGCGATCGAAATGCTCGAGGACGTGCCGCAAATCGACACCTTCGTCACGCCGATCGGCGGCGGCGGGCTGATTTCGGGCATGTCCACGGTTGCGCGCGCGTGGAACAGACCCATCGAGGTGATCGGGGTCGAGGCCGAGCTCTTCCCGTCGATGTACAACCGCCTCAACGGCACCGACCTGCCCTGCGCGGGCGACACGCTGGCCGAAGGCATCGCGGTCAAGGAGCCGGGGTCGATCACCAGCCGCATGGTCGAGGCGCTGGTGGACGACATCGTGCTGGTCAGCGAGCGCAGCCTCGAGGAAGCCGTCAGCCTTCTGCTTCAGATCGAGAAAACCGTGGTCGAGGGTGCGGGCGCGGCGGGGCTCGCGGCGCTGCTCGCCTATCCCGAACGCTTCAAGGGCAAGACGTGCGGGATCGTGCTGTGCGGCGGCAATATCGACACGCGGCTGCTCGCCAACGTGCTGCTGCGCGATCTCGCGCGGTCGGGCCGGCTGTCGCGGCTGCGCATTCGGCTGCACGACCAGCCCGGTGCGCTCTACAATGTCGCGCGTATCTTCGGACAGGAGCGCGCCAATATCATCGAGGTCTATCATCAGCGCGTGTTCACGACGCTGCCGGCCAAGGGGCTCATCACCGACATCGAATGCGAGACGCGCGATCGCGCGCATCTCGACCGCCTGATCGACGCGCTCCGGCGCGGCGGCTACGAGGTCAACCAGGTCGAGCTGGCTTGATCCACTGCGGCCGGCCGCGCTGAATCCCACAAAAATGTGACGAGTGGAATCGTACCTGCGGCGAAACGAGTCGCGCGACTCTATCCGGCGAGTCGCGTGCAGGCGTAGAATGCGGGGGCGGGGTTAGTTCTAGTATCCGCATCGCTTCCGAAGAAACTTCGGAAAACTCATGCGCGGCTCTCGACAGGGCCGGGTGGTCCCGGGTCGCAACGTGCGAGGGCCGCGCATGGACGGTGCGATGGCGCTCACGTCGCCGGCTTTCGGCGACGAACAAGAGTCGCGCACCGCGTGCATCCCGATGGCGAAATCGGCGTTAACCCTCTTTCATGGTAAAGCGGCTTTTCATCACGAATCATCCGATTCATAGTGTCCCCGACGCGATCGTTCGCGATCAGGACTCAGGGGACGTACGGTGACCGCTCCATTCCGATTTCCGCGGTTCTTCGTGACCAGCCCGTCGCCGTGCCCGTATCTTCCGGGCCGGCAGGAGCGGAAGGTGTTCACCGAGCTCGCGGGTCCGCATGCGAACGAATTGAACGATGCGCTCGGCCGGATCGGATTCCGCCGTAGCCAGGCGGTCGCCTATCGACCGAGCTGCGCAGGCTGCACCGCCTGTCAGTCGGTGCGCGTCGTGGCCCAGGGTTTCCGTCCGAGCGCCAGCCAGCGCAAGGTGCTGCGCCGCAATGGCGATCTCGACGTGCGCGCATGCCGCGCCTGGGCGACCGAGGAGCAATACGCGCTTCTGCGCCGCTATCTCTCGGTGCGCCACCCCGGCGGCGGCATGGCGAACATGGACGAGGGCGATTATGCGGACATGGTCGAGCAGAGCCCCGTCACCTCGTTCGTGATCGAGTATCGCGAGGCCGAAACCGATGGAGCTCCCGGCAGGCTCGTCGGCGCATGTCTCACCGATCGGCAGGCGGACGGGCTGTCGATGATTTACAGCTTCTTCGATGCCGCCCATGCCGACCGTCCCGGGCTCGGCAACTTCATCATCATGGATCACATCCTGCGCGCGCGCTCGGTCGGCCTCCCCTATGTCTATCTTGGCTATTGGGTGAAGGGCTCGCGCAGCATGGCGTACAAGACGCGCTACCGCCCGATCGAGGTGCTCGGCCCCAGCGGCTGGCGGCTCCTTCCCGAGGAGGGGACGGCGCCCGTCCCGCCCGCGCCCGGCCGCGTGCGCGAGGGCGAGCTGGCCTGAGCTAGTTCATCAGCCCCGTCAGCATCCCGGGCGTGAGCACCTGCGGGAGCATTTTGGGCTCCGCCGCGCCGGGCGCATAATAGAGATAGAGCGGCACGCCGGCGCGGCCGTGAGCGGCGAGGAAACGGCCGAGCGCCGGATCGCCATCGGTCCAGTCACCCACCAGTACCGCGACATCATGCCGCTCGAAGACGTCATGCACCGCATCCGAATCGATTGCGTTCGCCTCGTTGACCTTGCACGTGAGGCACCAATCGGCGGTGAAATAGGCGAAGACCGGCCGCCCCGCGGCGCGCAAGTCGGCGAGGCGCGCTTCGCTGAATGGCTCGGCGCCCGCGACCGGCGCGGCCGCCGCATGCGGCAGCCGGGTAACGGCGGCCGCGCCGGTCGCGCCGACCCCGAACAGCGCCACCGCGGCGATCGCACCGCCGGCAAGGCCCCGCGCCTGCCGTCTTCCCGCGAGCCAGAGCAGCGCACCGAGCACCAGTGCCGCGACGATGCCGAGCGCCAACCCGGCTGCCCCCTTCTCCTGCGCAAGCACCCAGAGCAGGGCGAGCGTGGTGAGAAACATCGGCACGCTCAGCACACGCTCGAAAATGCGCATCCACGGCCCCGGTTTGGGCAGCATCCGCCGCAATCCCGGCACCAGCGCGAGCAGCAGGAAGGGCAGCGCCAGCCCGAGCCCGAGCCCGCCGAACACCGCCAGCGCCGCAAGCCAGGGCAGCACCAACGCCGCGCCGAGCGCCGCACCCATGAACGGCCCCGTGCAGGGCGTCGCGACGAAGGCCGCTAGGGCGCCGGTGAGAAACGCGCCGCCGCTGCCGGCCACACGGTTCACCACGCGGGGCATCGGTATCTCAAACAGTCCGGCAAGGTTGAGCGCGATCGCGGTCGCGAGCACGAACAGCACGACGATCATCCGCGGGTCCTGGAGTTGGAACGCCCAGCCGATCGCCGATCCGCCCGCGCGAAGCGCAAGAATGATCCCGCCGAGGACGAGGCACGTCAGCACGACGCCCGCGGTGTAGGCGAGCCCCTCACGCCGGGCATGGCCCACGTCGATCCCGGCGCGCGCGAGGCTCAGTGCCTTGAGACTCAGGATCGGGAACACGCAGGGCATCACATTGAGGATCAGCCCGCCGAGCAGCGCGCCCAGGAATGCCACCGCCGCCGCGTGCCAGACGGTCGCGCCCTGGTCTGCCACGGACGGAACGGAGCCCGGCAGCGCGGAAAGATGGAGCCCGCGTTTCGGACCGATTCTGAGCACGCCTTCGAGCGCGGCGGTGCCGATCCCTGTCGCCCTGGTGTCGATCACCAGCCGATCGCCGTTGCGCGAAACGGTCTGCGGCGCGGCATAATCGATCTGCCCGGCAGTGATCGGGAAGAAATAGGCATCGCCGAGCGGCGCGTCTTTCGGATAGGGGACGCCGATCCGGATGCGGCCCTCCTCGATCTGATACCGCGCCGGGCTGCCAAGCGGCCTGGGGATTGCCTGCCGCCATTGATCGAAGCGCGCGCGTGCGGCAGGCGTGATCGCACCATCTCCCACCTTCAGGTCGAGCGCGAGATCGGCAGCCTCGGGCACGCAGATCGCATCGGTGCAGACGAGATAGCTGGTGTGCAGCCGGATCGGGATCGGCGTTCCTTCCGCCAATTCCGCGGGAATCGAAAGCGTCACCAGCGGCGCATAGGGAGCCTCGAACACATAGTTCATCAGCCCGCCGATGTTCAGCTTCCGCGGCATCGGATAGTACGGCGCGCTCGCCGTCACCGCACCCGGGAGCGTCCAATCCAACGTGGCGGGAAACCCGGCATCGCCCGGATTCTGCCAATAGCCATGCCAGCCCGGATCGGGCCGCGAGTCGATCGCGAGCGTGACGGTGCCGCCCGCCTGCGGCGTCTTCGTCTCGGCGACGAGCTGCATTGCGAGGTGCGGCGCCGAGGCATCGGGCGCGAGCTGGAGCGCGCGCGCCGGTACCCCCGTCAGCACCAACGCGATCAGTGTCACAATCCAGAAACCTGGCCCGCGCATCCTTGCCATCCCTGTCCCCCTCCTCGATAGCGGGGGCGTGCCCAGTTCCATAGGGGGAGCTCGTGAAGAAATCTCTGGTCTCGCTCGCCGCGCTCGCGCTCGGCCCTCTCGCCGCGCCCTCGATCGCCCAGGATGCGCCGCCGCTCGCACCCGCAATGCAGCCTGCGCCCAGGCTCCTCGTCGTCATTTCGGTCGATCAGTTCTCGGCGAATCTCTTCGCCGAATATCGCAATCACTATACCGGCGGCTTCGCGCGGCTGCTCCAGGGGGCGGTCTTTCCGTCGGGGTATCAGAGCCACGCCGCGACCGAGACCTGCCCGGGCCATTCGACGATCCTCACCGGAATGCGCCCCGCGCACACCGGGATCATCGCCAACGACTGGATCGATTTCTCCACAGCCCGCGAGGACAAGCGCATCTATTGCGCTGAGGACGAGGCCATTCCCGGCAGCACCAACGACGATTTTACGGTCAGCGCGAAGCACTTGATGGTGCCGACGCTCGGCGAGCGGATGAAGAGGGCGGACCCGCGCACACGTGTCGTCTCGGTCGCGGGCAAAGATCGTGCCGCGGTGATGATGGGCGGGCACACGGTCGATGCGCTGTGGTGGTGGAAGGGCGACCGCTTCGTCACCTATGCCGGGCGGCCGACCCCGCCGGTGGTAACGCGCACCAATGCGGCGGTCGCGGCCAAGATCGCCGAGGCGCAGCCGCCGCTCGCGCTGCCCGATTATTGTGTCGCCAAGGACCGCCCGATTGCGGTTGGCGGCGGCAAGACGGTGGGCACCGGCCGCTTCGCGCGCGAGGGCGGCGACGTGAGCGGCTTTGTCAATTCCCCGGCCAAGGACGGCGCGACACTCGCGCTCGCGGCGGGGCTGATCGAATCGATGGCGCTCGGCAAGGGCGGCGCGCCCGACATTATCGACATCGGGCTGTCGGTGACCGACCATATCGGCCACAAATACGGCACCGAGGGCACCGAGATGTGCCTCCAGATGTTCGCGCTCGATCGCAGCCTCGGCGACTTCTTCAAGGCACTCGACGCGATGGGGGTCGACTATGCCGTGGCGCTCACGGCCGATCATGGCGGCAACGACCTGCCCGAGCGCGAGCGGCAGCAGGCATTGCCGATGGCGCAGCGCCTCTCGATGAACCTCGATGCGAAGGCGATCGCGGCCAAGCTCGGAATCAATGGAAACCCGATCGCGACCGCCGGCGGCGACATCTACGTGACGCCCGCGGTGCCCGCATCGAAGAAGGCGGCGGTGATCGCCGAGGCCAAGAAGGCGCTGCTCGCAAATCCGCAGGTCGAAGCAGTGTTCACCGGGGCCGAGATCGCCGCCTCGCCCGAGCCCTCCGGCCCGCCCGACACGTGGCCGCTCATCATGCGCGCCAAGGCATCTTATTATCAGGGCCGCTCGGGCGACCTGATCGTGGCATTGAAGCCGTTGGTGACACCGATTGCCGATCCGACGCACGGCTCGGTCGCGACGCACGGCAGCTTCTGGGACTACGACCGCCGCGTGCCGATCCTGTTCTGGTGGAAGGGGATCACGTCGTTCGAGCAGCCGCACGGCGTCGAGACCGTGGATATCGCGCCGACGCTTGCGGCGCTGGCAGACGTGCCGGTGGGCGCGCCCAAGGTGGACGGGCGGTGCCTCGACCTCGATCCGGGGGCGGCGGATATGTGTTCGTAGGCATCTTCCGTCATGCTGAACTCGTTTCAGCATCCAACGGCGTTCATGCGATACCGCCTCGATGACACGCCAGCCGTGCGTTTACGTTCTCGCCAGCGGCTATCTCGGCGCGATCTACATCGGCGTTACGTCAAACTTACCCGCCCGGCTCCAACAACACAGGATAGGCGCAGCCGACAGCTTCACGCGCCGCTACAAAGTTCATCGCTTGGTCCGTTACGAGCTCTTGGCGGACATGCCTAGCGCTATCGCTCGCGAGAAACGCTCAAGCGATGGCACCGCGATTGGAAGTGCAACCTCATTGAGCGCGACAATCCGGAATGGAACGATCTGGCACCGGTGCTCGGCATTGCGGAGCCGCTTGCGAAAGATTGACCTTGGATGCTGAAACAAGTTCAGCATGACGGCATCTTCTGGTGCGCTACCGCCGCTCGAACCGCCGTACGCCCGGCCCCAGCCGGTTGTCCGCCACCTCGATCGCATCGCCGCTGAGGTCCGCCACGAACGCCGGGCTGCGCTCCACTCCCGGCGCAAGGCTGGCGACATTGTCCTCGATGCGGAGGCCATCGGCGGAGAAATCGTGCGCCTCGGCCGCAACGACGATGAAGCCCGACCAATTCTCCTTGTCGCGGCCCTGGACGAAGGTGTTGCGCGCGATCAGCCCGCTCGCGCCGTTGGGCAGGTCGATCATGTAGTTGGTCTTGTGGCCGTGGCTGTCGTCGAAGCTGTTGTCGGTGATCTCGACGAAGGGGCTGCGCACCTTGACGTAATGCCCGCCCCGCCCCCGCTCGAACCGCGAATTGGTGATCGTCACCTTGCCCTGATTCGCCAGATAGATCGAATGCGCGCAATCGGGCGCGTCGTCGCAGGTGCCGAGGCCTGAAAAGGTCGAATGATCGATGAGGATGCGCTGATCGGCCGGCTCGCCGCCGAGGATGCCTTCCTGGCTGTCGAGGAACATCGAGTTGCGCACCGTGAGATTGCCCATCTCTGTGCGAATACCGGCGCCGTTGCCGTCGTCGACGCGAATGTTGCGGAAGACGAGGCCGTCGACCGTCGCGCTCTGCCCGCGCAGCACGAAGGCGGCCTTGCCCTCGCACGCGGTGCCGTCGAAGATCGCGGTGCCGGGCTGAAGTGCCTTGAAGGTGATCCGCCCGCCCGCCTGAACGGTGCATTGGTGATAGACGCCCGGCGCGATCAGGATGGTCGCGGTGCCCATCCGCACCGACTGCACGGCGTCGTCGATGTCGGAGAAGGTCTGGCCGGTCTCGACGATGGTGAAGGGCGCGCCGCTCTGCGCGGTGGCCGGGGCGGCGAGCAGGAGCAGGGCTAAGGGGGCAAGGCGCATGGGCGAAGGTCCTTTCGCGCGAAGGCTGGAGGGCGGCGCGCGCGTCGGGAAGGGCGATTGAGGGTTAACGGCGGCGTGTGGCAGGGTTAGATATTGCTAAGCTTGGCCCTTGTCCCAGAACGAACCATTCGTTCTTCCCCCCAAGATGTTATTCGAGGTTCGGCTTCAACCAGCGGCGTGCCTGCTCGAGGCTGACGCCGCGGCGGCCGGCGTAGTCCTCCACCTGATCCTCGCCGATGCGGGCAACGCCGAAATACTCCGCCTGCGCATGGCCGATATAGAAGCCCGAAACGGCGGCGGTCGGAATCATCGCGAAATGGTCGGTCAGCTCGATGCCGGTCGCGGCTTCGGCGCCCATCATGTCGAACAGCATGCGCTTCTTGCTGTGATCGGGGCAGGCCGGATAGCCCGGCGCGGGGCGGATGCCGCGATATTGCTCGCGGATCAGCGCTGCATTGTCGAGCTGCTCGCCCTCTGCATAGCCCCAGAGCGTGGTGCGGACGCGCTGGTGGAGCCGCTCGGCGAGCGCCTCGGCGAAGCGATCAGCGAGCGCTTTGAGCAGGATGCCCGAATAATCGTCATTGTCGGCGCGGAAGCGCTCGAGGTGCGGCTCGATGCCATGGCCCGCCGTCACCGCAAAGCCGCCGATCCAGTCGCCCGCGGGGTCGATGAAGTCGGCGAGGCACATGTTGGCGCGGCCCTCGCGCTTGGCGATCTGCTGGCGGAGGAAGGGGTAGCGCACTTCCTCTCCCCTCCCGCCCGCGGGAGGGGTCGGGGGAGGGCTTGTTTCCGAGGACACGCCAATGGACATGCCCTCCCCTAACCCCTCCCGCAGACGGGAGGGGAATATCACGACATCGTCGCCCTCCCGTCGGCACGGCCACAGGCCGACGACGCCCTTCGCGGTGAGCCATTTTTCGGCGACGATCTGGTCGAGCATCGCCTGCGCATCGTCGAACAGGCTGCGCGCGCTTTCGCCCACGATTTCATCATCGAGGATCGCGGGATAAGTGCCCGCCAGCTCCCAGGCGCGGAAGAACGGGGTCCAGTCGATATAATCGCGCAGGTCGGCGAGGTCCCAGTCGTCGAACACGTGGAGGCCCGGCTGCTTCGCCGGCGGCGCCTTGAGCGCCATGTCCGCGACGAAGCCGCGCGCGCGCGCCTCCTCGATCGGGAGCAGCGGGTTCTGGCCCTTGCCCTCGCGCGCCTTGCGGACTGCTTCGTATTCCTCGGCGATCTTGGCGACATAAGGTGCGGCCTGCGTGTCGCTCACCAGCGTCGAGGCGACCCCCACCGCGCGGCTCGCGTCGAGCACGTGGATTACCGGCCCCTCGTAGGCAGGCGCGATCCGAAGCGCGGTGTGGACCTTCGAGGTGGTCGCGCCGCCGATGAGGAGCGGCATCGTCATTTGCGCGCGGGTCATCTCCTCGGCAACGGTCACCATCTCGTCGAGCGAGGGGGTGATGAGGCCCGAGAGGCCGATCATGTCCGCGTCGTTCTCCTCGGCGGTCTTGAGGATGTCGCTCCACGGCACCATCACGCCGAGGTCGATCACCTCGAAGCCGTTGCACTGGAGCACGACGCCGACGATGTTCTTGCCGATATCGTGGACGTCGCCCTTGACGGTCGCCATCACGATCTTGCCCTTGCCGCGCGCGCCCGGCTCCTTCTGCGCCTCGATGAAGGGCAAGAGGTGCGCGACGGCCTTCTTCATTACTCTAGCGCTTTTAACAACTTGCGGCAGGAACATCTTGCCCGATCCGAACAGGTCGCCGACGACGTTCATCCCGTCCATCAGCGGGCCTTCGATCACCTCGATCGGGCGCGCGTAGTTCTGCCGCGCCTCCTCCGTATCGGCGACAACGTACGCATCGATGCCCTTGACGAGCGCGTGCTCGAGCCGCTTCGACACCTCCCAGCCACGCCATTCGGCGGCCTGCTTTTCGGAGACGGCGTCCGGACCTTTGTAGCGCTCGGCCAACGCGATCAGCCGGTCGGTGGCATCATCCCGCCGGTCGAGGACCACGTCCTCGCAATGCTCGCGCAGTTCGGGGTCGATCGCGTCGTAGATGTCGAGCTGCCCGGCATTGACGATCGCCATGTCGAGCCCGGCGGGAATGGCGTGGTAGAGGAAGACCGAGTGCATTGCGCGGCGCACCGGCTCGTTGCCGCGAAAACTGAACGACAGGTTCGAAAGCCCACCCGAGATGTGGACATGCGGGCAGCGCGCCTTGATCTCGCGGCACGCTTCGATGAAATCGAGCGCGTAGCGGCGATGTTCGTCGATGCCGGTGGCGACCGCGAAGATGTTGGGATCGAAGATGATGTCCTCGGGCGGAAAGCCGATGCCGGTCAGGAGCTTGTAGGCACGTTCGCAGATCTCGACCTTGCGCTCCTTGGTGTCGGCCTGCCCCACCTCGTCGAACGCCATCACGACCACCGCCGCGCCGTAGCCGATCACCTTCCGGGCCTGCGACAGAAACTGAGCTTCCCCTTCCTTCATGCTGATCGAATTGACGATCGGCTTGCCCGAGACACACTTCAGCCCCGCCTCGATCACCGACCATTTCGACGAATCGATCATGAACGGCACGCGCGCAATGTCGGGTTCGGCGGCGATCAATTTGAGGAAGGTGACCATCGCCGCTTCGGAATCGAGCAGGCCTTCGTCCATGTTGACATCGAGCACCTGCGCGCCGTTCTCGACCTGCTGCCGCGCGACTTCGACGGCGGCGGCATAGTCACCCGCCATCACGAGCTTCTTGAAGCGCGCCGAGCCGGTGACGTTGGTGCGCTCGCCGATATTGACGAAGGAGGAGGTGGTGGGAGTGTCGGTCATTATTATCCTTCAATCCTCCCCTGTAAGGGGAGGTGGCAGCCCGCAGGGCTGACGGAGGGGTATCGCGCTATCGAGAGGGGGACACCCCTCCGACGCGCTTCGCGCGTCACCTCCCCTTACAGGGGAGGATCTGTTCGCCTATGCCGCCATCGTCATCGGCTCCAAGCCGGCGAGGCGGGTGCGCACATCGGGCTTCGCGAGCGCACGCGGGGGCAGGCCTTCGACCGCGGCCTTGATCGCCGCGATGTGATCGGGCGTCGAGCCGCAGCACCCGCCGAGCACGTTGACCTGCCCGTTCTCCGCCCATTCACGCACCAGCGCGGCGGTCTCCGCGGGCGCCTCGTCATACTGGCCGAGCTCGTTGGGAAGGCCCGCATTGGGATAGACCATGATGAGCGTGTCGGCGATCCCCGCCAGCGTTCGCACATGCGGGCGCAATTGCTGCGCGCCGAACGAGCAGTTGAGGCCGATCGTCACCGGCCGCGCGTGGCGCACCGCGTGCCAGAACGCCTCGACCGTGTGGCCCGACAGGTTGCGGCCCGACAGATCGGTGAGTGTCATCGACAGCATGATCGGCACGTCGCGCCCCAAGGCGTCGCCCGCCTCGATCGCGGCCATGATGCCGGCCTTGGCGTTGAGCGTATCGAACACCGTCTCGATCAGCACGAAATCGGCACCGCCCTCGATCAGCGCGTCGATCTGCTCGCGATAGACGCCCTTCAGAAAATCGAAATCGATCTCGCGAAAACCGGGGTCCTCGACGTCGGGCGACAAGGACAGCGTCTTGTTGGTCGGCCCGATCGCACCGGCGACGAAACGCGGCCGGCCGTCGATTGCCGCCGCCTCGTCTGCGCAGCGACGCGCGATCTCGGCCGAGGCGCGGTTGATCTCCGCGACAAGGTGCTCAACCCCATAGTCGGCCTGGCTGATCCGGTTGGCCGAGAAGGTGTTGGTCGCGATGACATCGGCGCCCGCGAACAGGTACGCGCGCGTGATGCTCTCGGGGACCTCGGGCTTGGTCAGCGCGAGGATATCGTTGTTGCCCTTCTGGTCCCTCGCGAGGCCGAGCGAACCGGCATAATCGGTTTCCTTCAGGCCCCAACGCTGAATCTCGGTGCCGAACGGCCCGTCCTTGATGAGGATGCGCTTGGCGGCTTCGGCCTTGAGGTGTTCGCGTGCGTTCATTTCGCTTCTCCTCCCCTCCCGCATGCGGGAGGGGTCGAGGGGTGGGCACCCGCTATCAACGAGCGCTGATGTTTGTGGAGGGCGGGAGCCCACCCCCCGCCCCCCCCTCCCGCATGCGGGAGGGGGAGAAGTATTACGCCGCCTCCGCTTTCGCCCCTGCGTTGGGCCGAAGCCCCAGCAGGTGGCAGATCGCGTAGCTCAGCTCCGCGCGGTTGAGCGTGTAGAAATGAAAGCTCCGCACGCCGCCCGCATAGAGCCTGCGGCACATCTCGGCCGCGATCGTCGCGGCGACGAGCTGGCGCGCGGCGGGATGATCGTCGAGCCCCTCGAACAGCCGGTCCATCCACGGCGGGATGGCCGCCCCGCACAGCCCGGCGAACTTGCGCGTCTGGGCGACGTTCGACACCGGCAAAATGCCGGGCACGAGCTCGGCGCCGATTCCGGCCGCCGCGGCCTTGTCGCGGAAGCGGAAGAACGCCTCGGGCGAGAAAAAGAACTGCGTGATCGCGCGGGTGGCACCCGCGTCGAGCTTGCGCTTGAGATTGTCGAGATCGGCGTGCTCGTCGACCGAATCGGGGTGGCATTCGGGATAGGCCGCGACCGAAATCTCGAACGGGTGCAGCCTCTTCAACCCCGCGACCAGCGCGGCGGCATTTTCGTACCCGCCCGGATGCGGCGCGAACGTCGTCCCCTCGCACGGCGGATCGCCACGCAGCGCGACGATGTGGCGCACGCCAGCCGCCCAATAATCGTCGGCGATTCGATCGATCTCCTCGCGCGTGGCCTCGACGCAGGTGAGGTGCGCCGCGGCGGCGAGCGGCGTCTCGCGCTGGATGCGCGCGACCGTCGCATGCGTGCGCTCGCGCGTCGACCCGCCCGCACCGTAGGTCACCGACACGAAGCGCGGCCCCAAGGGCGCGAGCGTCTGGATCGACTCCCAGAGCGTCGCTTCCATCTTTTCGGTCTTGGGCGGGAAGAATTCGAACGACACCTGTGCGTCGCCCGCCAGATCGGCGAAGAGCGGGGCGCCGAGCGCCCGGCGCGCCTCTTCGAGCTGGGGAACGGTCAGGCTCATGCCGCCTTCGCCTCCTTGATCTCGGCTCCACCCTTGCGCGCGAGCCACAATTTCACCGTCAGCTCTCCCCCCTCCAGCATTTCGGTGCGCACCGGAAGAAGACCCGCTGCATCGAACCAGCCGAGAATCTGCTCGTCCGAAAAGCCGAGGCGCGCATGGGCGTCACGCGTGCGAAGCTCTTCCAGATCGTGCGGCGCGAAATCGGCGATCAGCAGACGCCCGCCCGGCATCAGCACGCGCGCCGCCTCGAGGATCGCGGCGCCCGGCTGCTGCGCGAAATGGAGGACGTGGTGCAGGATCGCGGCATCCGCCGCACCGTCGGCGAGCGGCAGCGCGTAGAGGTCGGCCTGGCGCAGCTCGGCATGGCTCAGCCCGCGCTCGGCAAGCTTGACGCGCGCGAGCCGCAGCATCTCCGAGCTGCGATCGATCCCAAGCGCCTGTTCGGCTTGCCCTGCGAACAGCTCGAGCATGCGCCCGGTGCCGGTGCCGATATCGATGAGCTGCTCGATCGCTCGATCGCCGAGCGCTGCCTTCATCGCCGCCTCGACCTCGCTTTCGGCGACGTGGAGCGAGCGGATGGCGTCCCACTCGCCCGCGTGCTGCGCAAACCAGATCTGCGCCGCGGCGGCGCGATCGGCGCGCACCGCGGCGAGCCGCGCCGCGTCGGCGACCGCCCAGTGATCGGGCTCGGCCTCGCTCCAGGCATCGAGCGCGGCCACGACAGGGTCGACCAGCACGGCCTTTCCGGGCGCGACGAACACCCAGCTTCCTTCCTTGCGTCGCTCGGCAAGACCGGCATCGCAGAGGATCTTGACGTGGCGCGACACGCGCGGCTGGCTTTGCCCCAGCACCTGCGCAAGCTCGCCCACCGACAATTCCATCGAGCGCAGCAGCGCGAGGATGCGCAGCCGCGTCGAATCGGCAAGAGCCCGGAAGATGTCCAGCGCGATCATCATGGTCATAGAGATATAAAGATATCTTTATATCAGGTCAACGCGGATGCGCGGTCGCGCAGGCATTGCGTGCGAACCGTGGGACCGGTAGCTTCCGCGCCCGCTGCCTACAAAGCCGGCGGTGACAAGATCAACCACAAGGGGTTTTCCGAATGAAGAAGTCCATCCTCGCGGCCGCGGCCGTGTTCGCCGCCGCCGGCCTCGCCGCGTGCAGCCAGAACGCCCAGAACGAGACCGCGGAGGCCTCCAACTCCGTCACCGCCGATACCGAAGCGACGATGGGCGAGGGCGTCAGCGACGTCGACGCTGCGACCGATAACGCGCTCGGCGCCGCCGAGACCTCGATGGACAACACCGGCGACGCGATCTCCAACGGCGCCGATGGGGTCGCCGATGCCACCGGCAATGCATTGCAGGATGCGGGCAACGCGATCGAGGACTGATCCGTACAGGATCGTTTCGACGGGGGCCGCGTTCCTTGGGGAATGCGGCCCTTCGCATGTCCGGGGAGGAAGAATGCGCGCCTTGCTGTTGCTACCGCTCCTACTGGTCGCCGCGTGCGGGCAATCGCCCGACGATTCCGCACTCGGCGGCGTTTCGCCCGATCAGGCGCGCGAGCTCAACCAGGCCGCCGCGATGCTCGACGCCAACAGCGTGTCGGCCAACGCGGTCGCCACCAACCAGGACACTGCCCGATGAGAACGCTCCGCCGTCTCGGCGCCACCGACCTCGAAACCCCGCCGCTGGTGCTCGGCGGCAACGTCTTCGGCTGGACCGCGGATAGGGCGACGAGCTTCGCGCTCCTCGATAGCTTCGTCGAGAAGGGCGGCCGCATGATCGACACCGCCGACGTTTATTCGGCCTGGGCGCCGGGACACAAAGGCGGCGAATCGGAAGAGGTGATCGGTGAGTGGCTCAAGCGCTCGGGCAAGCGCGACGCCGTGCTGATCGCGACCAAGGTCGGCATGTTGCCGGGCGAAGGCGGCGAGAAGCTGGCGCCGACACGCATCGCCGCCGCGTGTGATGCATCGCTCGAGCGGCTCGGCACCGATCGGATCGACGTCTATTTCGCGCATCAGGACGACGAGGGCGTACCGCAGGCGGACGTGCTCGAGGCGTTCGGTCGACTGATCGACGCGGGCAAGGTCCGCGTGGTCGGCGCCTCCAACTTCTCCGCGATGCGGCTGAAATCCGCGCTCGACATCGCCCGCGACAAGGGCTTGCAGCACTACCACGTGCTCCAGCCCGAATATAATCTGGTGAGCCGCAAGAAGTTCGAAGGCGAGCTTCAGGATCTCGCGATCGAGCACAACATCGCGGTGACGCCCTATTACGGTCTCGCCTCCGGCTTCCTGACCGGTAAGTACCGCTCGAAGGCGGACCTCGGCAAAAGCGTACGCGGCAACCGCATGGATGCGCTCATCGAAAACAAGAAGGGCGTGCTCGATGCGATGGATTCGGTCGCCGCGGAGACCGGCGCCACGCTCGCGCAGATCGCGCTCGCCTGGCTCGCGGCGCAACCGGGCGTCACCGCCCCGATCGCGAGCGCGACGAGCATCGAGCAGCTCGACGATCTGATGGGCTCGATGGACGTCAGCCTGAACGACGACCAGCTCGCGCGACTGACCGAAGCCGGCGCCTGACCGTCAGCGCGCGAGCGCCGGTGTACGGCCGCGCCCCGGATAGAGCGCCGCCAACCGCGCGAGCAGCGTGTCGTCGGCCTCGCCGTCGATGCGCCCGGCGATGGCGGGGCGAAGCGCCATGCTGGGCGCGCTGGTCGGCGCGAAATACGCCATCGCCCAGCCCGTAAATCGCCGCTCCACAACCGTTTCGTCGCGCAGCACGCGCACGTCCGTGTGCCGGTCGTCCGCGCGGATGCTCGCCATCAGCGCGTCGAGTGCCTCGTCGCTGCCTTCGAGCGCCTGCGCGAAATGCGTATCGGTCGCCATCAGCAGGCCGGTGACATCGAGCTGCATGTTGCGCGCGATCGCACCGACGCGGATATCGAGAAGCCGCGCCTGATCGCGCGGAAGAACCAGCAAGCTGCGGCTGATGTAGAAGATCGTGCGCAAGGACATTTCGGTTTCCATACACGGGCTGCGCGCCGGCTCAACGGCCATCGAGCCGATTTCGTGCGATGATGTTCGCGCTTCGATCCGTGCCGCACCCACGCTCACCGTCGCTCGATCCACCAGGCCTGCTTCCAGCCGGCAAGAGCATGGGCGCGCAAAGGACGCGAGATCATCTCTGAAGGCGGCGGCGCAGGCGGGATCACCTCGGACATGGAGCGCCGTCTCGGCCGGATCTTGGATACGCACCGCCAAACCGAGCCACAAGGTGGTGAAGCAGGCCGGTCACCAGCAGCGCGCCGCCCGCCCCCGCCGTCCGCGACCCGTTCGCCCTGTAGATCGAATCGGACATACCCGCCGCGCGCATGGCGCCGTGAACCATGAAGGCGCTTGATCGCGACTGAACGCCTCAGCGCACCGGTGTTGCCGCTCGCTTGCCGACCACCGTCGTCCAGCGCCGCACGCGCCAGTGCGATACCAGGCCTTCCCTCACATAGGGGTCGGCGCGCGCGAACGCCTCGGCCCCCTCCGGCCCCTCGCCCGAAAACAGCAGCACCGCGCGATCGACCGGCTCGTCGAGCGCGCCGCCGAGCACCAGTTCGCCGCGCTCCGCCGCTTCCCAGGCGAGCGCGAGGTGCGGTGCGCGAAACGCACCGCGCCGATCGAGATAATCGGGCGCGAGATCGTAGATCAGGAGGAAGTGGGCCATCGTCTCAATCGTCTCACTCCGCGAAGAGCAGCACGGGGGTTTCGAGCAGCTTCTTGAGCCCCTGGACAAAGCTCGCCGCATCCCAGCCGTCGACGACGCGGTGGTCGCAACTGATCGACAGGTTCATCAGCTTGGCGCGCCGGATCTCGTCGCCATCGAAGACCGGGCGCTCGACGATCTTGTTCGGACCGATGATCGCGACCTCCGGGCGATTGATGACCGGCGTCGTCGCAATGCCGCCGAGCGGTCCCAGCGAGGTGACGGTGAGCGTCGACCCCGACAGTTCCTCGCTCTTCGCCTTGCCCGAGCGTGCGGCGTCGGCGAGCCGCGCGATCTCGGTCGCGAGCTGCCAGACGTTGCGGTCCTGCGCGTCGCGGATCACCGGGACCATCAGCCCAGCATCGGTCTGCGTCGCCATGCCGAGATGGACCGCCCCGTGCCGCGTCACCACACCCGCCTCGTCGTCGTAGCGCGCGTTGATCATCGGAAAATCGGGAATCGTGCGGCAGATCGCAACGATCAGCAGCGGCAGCATCGTGAGCTTGGGCCGCTGTCCGCGATTGGCGTTGAGATCGCCGCGCATCTCCTCGAGCGCGGTGACGTCGATCTCGTCGACATAGGTGAAATGCGGAATCGCGCGCTTCGAGGCGGCCATGTTCTCCGCGATGCGGCGGCGCATGCCGATGACCTTGACCGGCTCGTCCGCGCGCGCTCGGCTGGCGTGCGGCGCGTGGTAGCCCTCGCCCGACCCGTAGCGCAGGAACGCATCGAGATCGGCGTGGCGGATGCGGTCGCCGTCGGCCTTCACGCTCGCGAGATCGACGCCGAGATCGCGCGCGCGAGCACGCACGGCGGGGGACGCGAGGACGCGTTCTTCCCCCCTCCCGCCTGCGGGAGGGGTCGGGGGAGGGCTTGTTTCATTCTGCGATGGTTTCTGGACAAGCCCTCCCCTAGCCCCTCCCGCAGGCGGGAGGGGGACTTCGGACGTCACCTCGGGCTTACCTGGTGTCTCCGCGTCGATCTGCGCCTCGGCTTCTTCTGCCTTCCCAACGGGCTTGGGCTGCGGCTCGGGGCGGCCGACCTCGTCCTTGGGCTGCGCTTCCAGTTCTTCGGTCCCGGCGTCTTCCCCTTCAACCTCGATCACCACCAGCGCCGCGCCGATCGACACCTGATCCCCCACCTCGCCGGCAAGCTCCACCACAATGCCCGACACCGGCGATTCCATCTCGACGGTCGCCTTGTCGGTCATCATGTCGGCGATCTGCTGGTCTTCCTCGACGCGGTCGCCCACCGCGATGTGCCAGGCGACGATTTCGGCCTCGGAAATGCCTTCGCCGATGTCCGGCAGCTTGAAGGTAAAGCGACTCATCGGGCGTCCTTCATGATCTTCTTGAGCGCCTCGCCGATGCGGACGGGGCCTGGGAAATAGGCCCATTCGAGGCTGTGCGGATAGGGCGTGTCGAAGCCGGTGACGCGCTCGATCGGCGCTTCGAGCGCGTAGAAGCAGCGTTCCTGGACGAGCGCGGAGAGCTCGGCGCCGAAGCCGCTGGTCTTGGTCGCCTCATGGACGATCATGCAGCGGCCGGTTTTCTTGACCGACTCCTCGATCGTCTCGATATCGAGCGGCACCAGCGTGCGCAGGTCGATGATTTCCGCATCGACGCCCGCCTCCTCGACCACGCCGCGGCAGACGTGGACCATCGTCCCATAAGCGAGAATGGTCAGCGCCTCGCCGCTGCGCACCACGTTCGCCTTGCCGAGCGGGATACGGTAATAGCCGGTCGGCACCTCGCTTGCCGGATGGCCCGACCAGTTCTTCGCCGGGCGATCCCAATGGCCGTCGAATGGGCCGTTGTAGATGCGCTTGGGCTCGAAGAAGAGCACCGGGTCGTTGTCCTCGATCGCAGAGATCAGCAGACCTTTGGCGTCGTACGGCGTGGAGGGGACCACCGTCTTCAATCCCGAAACATGGGTGAAGATGCCTTCGGGGCTCTGGCTGTGCGTCTGACCGCCGAAGATGCCGCCGCCGAACGGCGAGCGCACGGTGATCGGCGCGGTGAACTCGCCCGCCGAGCGATAGCGCAACCGCGCAGCCTCGGAGACGAGCTGGTCGAGGCCGGGATAGATATAGTCCGCGAACTGGATTTCGGGAACCGGGCGCAGGCCATAGGCGCCCATGCCGATCGCAACGCCGATGATTCCGGTCTCGGTGATCGGCGTGTCGAACACACGGGTCTTGCCATATTTCTTCTGCAAGCCCGCGGTCGCACGGAAGACGCCGCCGAAATAGCCGACATCCTCGCCCATCACGATCACGTCGGGGTCGCGCGCCATCATCACGTCCATCGCGGAGTTGATCGCCTGGATCATGTTCATGCGGGCGGTATCGCCCTCGCGCTCGGGAGTCGGGGCGATGCGGTCCTGTTCGGTTTCGAGATCGGTCACGAAACGCACTCCGTCACCCCAGCGAACGCTGGGGTCTTGCGGTTGCAGGCCGCGCGGTCGCGGCATGAGATCCCAGCGTTCGCTGGGATGACGGTCTTGTCCATCACTTGCGCGCCCATGGCCGGCCGCTCGCTTCTTCCTCGTCCAACATCTGCTGCTGTTGTTCCCTGAGATGCCACGGCATCTCTTCGTAAACCCCCTCGAACATCGTATCGAGCGGCTGGTGGAGGCCGTGGCCGAGCACGCCGTTCTTTTCGGCCTCCTTCTGCGCGGCGCGCACCTTTTCGGCGAGCTCCTTGTCCATCGCCGCCTGCCGCTCCTCGTCCCATTCGCCCAGCGCGATCAGATGATCCTTGAGCCGTCGGACCGGATCGCCGAGCGGCCAGGCATTGGCCTCGCCCGCCGAGCGGTACTGGCCCGGATCGTCCGAGGTCGAATGGCCCTCGGCGCGATAGGTGAAGAGCTCGATCAAGGTCGGCCCTTGATTGGTCCGCGCGCGCTCGGCAGCCCACTGGGTCGCGGCATAGACCGCGAGCGCGTCGTTGCCGTCGACGCGCAGCCCGGCGATTCCGTAGCCGATCGCGCGCGCCGCGAAGGTCGTCGCCTCGGCGCCGGCGAAGCCCGAGAACGAGCTGATCGCCCACTGGTTGTTGACGACGTTGAGGATGACGGGCGCGCGATAGACGCTCGCGAAGGTGCAGGCCGAATGGAAGTCGCCCTCGGCGGTCGAGCCCTCGCCGCACCAGGTCGCCGCGATCCGCGTGTCGCCCTTCGCCGCCGACGCCATCGCCCAGCCGACCGCCTGCGGATATTGCGTCGCGAGGTTGCCCGAGATCGAAAAGAAGCTGCCTTCCTTGGTCGAATACATGATCGGCAATTGCTTGCCCTCGAGCCGGTCGCCCTTGTTCGAATAGACCTGGTTCATCATGTCGACCAGGTCCCAGTCGCGCGAGATCAGCAGGCCCTGCTGCCGATAGGAGGGGAAGCACATGTCGTCGCGGTCGAGCGCGAAGGCGGCGGCGACCGCGACCGCCTCCTCGCCCGTCGACTTCATGTAGAAGCTCGTCTTGCCCTGCCGCTGGGCGCGGAACATGCGCTCGTCATAGGCGCGCGTCAGCGCCATCGCGCGCAGCATCCGGCGCAGCATGTCGGGCGACAGCTTGGGGTCCCAAGGGCCGACCGCGCGGCCCTCCTCGTCGAGCACGCGCACCAGGCCGTAGGCGAGCTCGGTGAAACTCGCGGCCTGGGCCGCCGTGTCGGGCCGTGCCGCGGCGCCCGCGGGGGGCACCTCGACATCGCCGAAATCAACCTCGTCGCCCGGCCGGAACCGCGGCTCCGGCACGTGCAGCACCAACGGCTTCAGATTGGCGCGGGTGTCGCCTGCCATGCTCTCTCCCAAAACACAAAGACCCGCATCGTCACCGACGAACGCGCGGAAACGCCTTTCGACGCCTTGTTATAAAATTTCAAGCGGCGTGGCGAGTCACGTCGCCGCAGCGCACGGCTCTGGAGTCGCGGCGCCCCCGAAATTGTGCTATATCGCGCGTTTCATAATTGCTGGGAGTAGGCGACATGGTCTCTCGTATGGCAATATTGGGCATGGTCGGCGCCGCGATGCTCGCCGCGCCGCCCGTTTCGGCAGCAGGCAAGGCCAAGGACGTAAGCTGGGGAAAGGCCGATATCAGCTTCGACGATTACAGGCGCGACGCGTATCAGTGCGCCGCCCAGACGTTCGGAGTCACCCTGCATCTGACACCGCAAACCACCCGCGACCTCGACATCATTGCCAACGGCACGATCCTGGGGCTGATCGCCTATCGCGATCTCGTCCCGCCCGAAGTGGCGCTGAGCCCGAGCAACGTGCGCTTCTACTCGACCAAATATGTCGAAACCTACCGGCACGCCACGCGGGTCGATTTCACCGAGCAGCTCCAGACGATCCTCGATGCGTGCCTCGTAGAGCGCGGCTATCGGCAGTTCCGCCTGACCGACGCGCAGAAGGATCGGCTGCGCCGGCTCGATCAGGGCTCGGCCGAGCGTGCGCGCTATCTCTACGGCCTCGGCAGCAACGCGGACGTCCTCGCGACGCAGGCGATCTGAGTCGGCGGGTTCCCGCGAAGACGGGGATCCAGCCCTACCAGAAAATCGGGGCTCCCGCCTTCGTGGGAGCACATCTACCTACATCGCCTCGACCGTCTGCTCGATCACGCCGAAGATGGGGTGGTGGCGGTCGTCCTCGGCCCAGATGCGCACGGTGTCGCCGGGCTTGAGGAACTCGGTCTTTGGCTTGCCCGCGAGGATCGTCTCGACGGTGCGGACCTCGGCGAGGCACGAATAACCGACACCGCCGTCGGCGATCGGCTTGCCCGGGCCGCCGTCGGCGTCGCGGTTCGAGACGGTGCCCGAGCCGACGATCGTGCCTGCGCCCAGCTTTCGCGACTTTGCGGCGTGCGCGACGAGCGTGCCGAAATCGAACGTCATGTCCTCGCCCGCATCGGCGCGGCCGAACGGTTCGCCGTTGAGATCGACCATCAGCTTGCGGTGGAGCTTGCCGTCCTTCCACCAATCGCCGAGCGTATCGGGCGTGACGAAGACCGGCGAAAAGGCGCTCGCGGGTTTCGATTGGAAGAAGCCGAACCCCTTGGCGAGCTCTCCGGGGATCAGGTTGCGCAGCGACACGTCGTTGGTGAGCCCCACCAGACGCACGGCGCCAAGTGCCTCGTCGCGGCTCGCGCCCAGCGGCACGTCGCCGGTGACGACCACCACCTCCGCCTCGAGGTCGCAACCCCAGCTTTCGTCCTTCAAGGGAATCGCATCACGCGGTCCCAGGAACCCATCCGAGCCACCCTGGTACATCAACGGATCGTGCCAGAAGCTGTCGGGCATCTCCGCACCTCGCGCCTGCCGGACCAATGCGACGTGGTTCACGTATGCCGAGCCATCGGCCCATTGATAGGCGCGCGGCAGCGGCGCCGCCGCTTCGCTCTCGTGGAAGCGTTCGCGCGGAATCGATTCGTGGTCGAGATCGGTCGCGAGATTCTCGAGATCGGGCGCGAGCCGATCCCACTCGTCGAGCGCGGCTTGGAGCGTCGGCGCGATATGGCCTGCATCGGCATACCAGGCGAGATCGTTCGAGACGACGACGAGCCGGCCGTCGCGGCCGTGCTTGAGACTGGCGAGTTTCATGAAGTCTCCCGTGGGCTGTGCTTGATCCCGTCATAGCCACAATCGCCGCTCGCGCGAAAGCGGGGCCATCTCCAACGGAACATCCAGCGCAGTGGCAGGAGACGGATTCCCGTTTTCGCGGGCATGACGAAGACGTTGACGTTTGCGTCAATCAACCGCACGTTCGCGAAAAGGTTGCAGGAGAGGCTTATGGCGCCCGATGAGGTCCCCGGCCGTTCGGCCTATACCACCGACCACGAGGCGTTCCGCCGCACCGTCCGCGCCTTCCTCCAGAAGGAAGGCGTGCCGCACGTCGCCGACTGGGAGGCAGGCCGGCTCGTCCCCAAGGACTTCTGGCGCAAGGCGGGCGAGATCGGAATGCTCTGCCCGACCGTCCCCGAGCAATATGGCGGCCTCGGCCTCGATTTCGGCTACAATTCGGTCGTCAACGAGGAGCTCAGCTACAACGGCGTCCCCGCCGGCTTCGCGCTCCAATCGGACATCGTCTGCGACTATATCGTCGCCTACGGTTCGGAAGAGCAGAAGGCCGAATGGCTCCCCCGCCTCGTTTCGGGCGAGACGATCACGGCGATCGCGATGACCGAGCCCGGCACCGGCTCCGACCTCCAGGCGATCCGCACCACCGCGAAGAAGGACGGCAACCATTATGTCGTCTCGGGCTCGAAGACCTACATCACCAACGGCCAGAATGCCGATCTGGTGCTCGTCGTCGCCAAGACCGATCCCGATGCTCAGCCCGCCTGGAAGGGCATGTCGATCATCCTCGTGGACGCGGCCCGCGAGGGCTTCCGCCGAGGGCGCAAGCTCGACAAGATCGGGCAGGATGCGGCCGACACGTCCGAGCTGTTCTTCAACGACGTGCGCGTGCCGATCACCAATTGCCTTGGCGAGGAAGGCAAGGGCTTCGTCTATCTGATGAGCCAGTTGCCGCAGGAGCGCCTGTCGATCGCGGTGGGCGCGCAAGGCTCGGCGCAGAAGGCGTTCGACGAGACGGTCGCCTTCACCAAGGACCGCAAGGCGTTCGCCGGCATGGTGTTCGATTTCCAGAACACGCGCTTCGTGCTCGCCGATCTCGCCGCCAAGCTTCAGGTCGGCTGGGCGCATCTCGATTGGGCGATCCGGCGGCATCTGGCGAAGGAGCTCACCGCCACTGAGGGCGCGGCGGCGAAACTGTGGCACACCGAACTGCAATGGGAGGTGATGGACAAGTGCCTCCAGCTCCATGGCGGCGCGGGCTATATGAACGAATATCCGATCGCGCGAAGCTGGCGCGCGGCGCGGGTGACGCGCATCTACGGCGGCACCAACGAGATCATGAAGGAGCTGATCGGGAGAAGCCTGTGACCGACACCCCGCCCTCGCGCACCTTCACCTGCGCCCTCATCAACGAGGGTGCGATTCCGGTGCCGTTCGATCCGCGCGAGGTCTTCGGGCGCGCACGGCCGCCGGTGGTGGTCGCGCTGAAGGGCTATTCGTATCGCTCGACGATCGCGACCATGCGCGGCGAAACCTTCGTGCCGCTGCGCCGCAGCCACCGCGACGCCGCGGGAATCGGGCCGGGGGCTGCGCTGGAGGTGACGCTGACGCTCGACACTGCGCCGCGTATCGTGACCCCGCCCGACGACCTGGCCGAGGCGATCCGCTCGGCCGGACTCGAGCCAGCGTGGGAGAAGTTGAGCTTCACAAATCAGCGGGAACAGGCCGAAGCGGTCGCCGGCGCCAAGCGCCCTCAAACGCGCGAACGCCGGATCGCGGCGGCGATCGATCTGCTCCGGCGCTGAGTGGTGCATCGAAGACACACACCATCGCTTGCCGCACGGCCCTGCGCGACGTAGATGACGGAGCGATGACAAGGCACCCGCCTGACAATTCGCGCGACAGGCGGATCGAGGATCGCACCAATCTCTGGCTGATCCACCCCGCCGCGCGCGCGCTGCTGCCGATCGCGCTGCGTCACGGCATCTCTGCGAACGCCGTTTCGGGCGCCGGGCTGGTGGTCGGCGCGAGCGCCGCGATCGCCTTCGGTCACGCCACGGGGCTTGCAATTGCCGCGCTCGGCCTCGTCCTCTCCGTCTGCTGGCTGATCGCTGACGGGCTCGACGGGATGGTCGCGCGCGCCACTGGCACCGCCAGCCCCTTCGGCCGGCTGCTCGACGGATTGTGCGACCATGGCGTCTTCGCACTGATCTACATCGCGCTCGCTGCCTCGATCGGCACCCTGGGGGCGTGGGTGCTCGCGGCCGTGGCGGGCATTTTCCACGCGCTGCAATCCAATCTTTATGAGGCCGAGCGCGCCCGCTTCCATCGGCGCGTCAAGGGCGACGCGGGCGAGGTCGCGCCAACGCGCACGACGAGCGCGATCGAGGCGCTCTACGATTCGGTCACGCGCGGATTCGACCGGCTTGCCGACCGGCTCGACGGCGCAATGCGCGCGAGCGATCGGCCGCAATTCCTCGGCAGCACCTATGGGACACGCGCCGTTCCCGCGATGCGGCTGCTCGCGCTCCTCACCGCCAACACGCGCGTGCTCGTGATCTTCCTCGCCTGCCTCGCGGGCGATCCGCGCCTCTTCTGGTGGATCGAGATCGTACCACTGACGCTCGTCGCGATCCTCGGCACACTCTGGCTGCGCCGCGTCGAGACGGCACTCGTCCGCGGCCCGCGCGCGCCGCTCGGCACCTGATTTTTCCGTTTCAACCTCAAGGACATGGCTTCAATGAATGGCATCAATATCGCGGTCGTCGGCATCGGCAATTGCGCAAGCTCGCTGATCCAGGGGATCGCGCATTACCGGGCAGGGTCGAACGATCAGGTCGGGCTGATGCACTGGGACGTGGGCGGCTATACCCCGAGCGACATCCGCGTGGTGGCCGCGTGGGATGTGGACGCGCGCAAGGTCGGCAAGGACGTGGCGCAAGCCATCTTCGCCAAGCCCAACTGCACCGCCACCTTCTGCGCCGACGTGCCCGACACCGGCACCAAGGTGAAGATGGGCCGCGTGCTTGATGGCGTCGCCGATCACATGGCCGACTATGTCGACGAGCGCACGTTCGTCGTCGCCGACGCGGCCGAGCCGAGCAAGGAAGACGTGATCGCGCTGCTCAAATCGTCCAAGGCCGACGTGCTGATGAACTACCTGCCCGTGGGCAGCCAGAAGGCGACCGAATTTTACGCCGAATGCGCGCTCGAAGCGGGCGTCGCCTTCGTCAACAACATCCCCGTCTTCATCGCATCCGATCCGCAATGGGCGAAGCGCTTTGCCGATGCGGGCGTTCCGGTGGTGGGCGACGACATCAAGGCGCAGATCGGCGCGACGATCGTCCATCGCGTACTGACCGACCTGTTCAAGAAGCGCGGCGTCCAGCTCGACCGCACCTATCAGCTCAACACCGGCGGCAACACAGACTTCCTCAACATGTCGAACCGCAAGCGGCTCGCCTCGAAGAAGGTCTCCAAGACCGAGGCCGTCCAGGCCGCCGCCGCCGAGCGGCTCGAGGACGAGAACATCCATGTCGGCCCCAGCGACTATGTCGCGTGGCAGAACGACAACAAGGTCTGCTTCCTGCGCATGGAAGGCCAGATGTTCGGCGGCGTGCCGATGCATCTCGAGTTGCGCCTGTCGGTCGAGGACAGCCCCAATTCGGCTGGCGTCGCGATCGACATGATCCGCTGCGCCAAGCTCGCCAAGGATCGCGGGCTCGCCGGCCCCGTCCTCCCGGCTTCCGCCTATTTCTGCAAGCACCCGCCCGAGCAGATGACCGACGACAAGGCGCAGCAGGCGGTCGAAGACTTCATCGCCGCGGCGTGAGCGAGGTCGACACCGCGATCGTGCTCGCCGCGGGCGGCGGCACGCGGCTGCGCACGCGCACGCCGTCCAAGCCGCTTGCCTGTGTCGCGGGAACGCCGCTGATCGACCACGCGCTCGATCGCCTTGCCTCGGCCGGGATCGCGCGTGCGATCGTAGTGACGGGCTATCGCGCCGACGAGGTCGAGGCGCATCTTGCGAGCCGCGATTGGCCGCTCGCGGTCGAGACGGTGCGCACCGCCGATTGGCAATTGCCCAACGGCGTCTCGGCGCGTGCGGCGGCGGCGCTCACCGGCGAGCGGCCCGCGCTGCTGCTGATGTGCGATCACCTCGTCGAGCCTGCGCTCTACGCCCGCGTCGCCCAAACCGGGATCGGGGCGGACGCGCTGCGGCTCGGCATCGACCGGCGGCTGGGGCATTCATGGGTCGATCCCGACGACGTCACCTGCGTCGCGACCGCGGGCGATCGGATCGTCGCGATCGGCAAGCATCTCAGCCCCCACGACGCATACGATACGGGCGTCTTCGCGGTCGGCGCCGATTTTTTCGACGCGCTTGCCGGTCTGCCGGAGCCGTCGATCACCGACGCCGTCCGCACGCTCGCCGCCAGCAACGCGGCAGGCACGATCGAATGCAGCGATCTCGACTGGATCGATGTCGACGATGCCCGCGCACTCGACACTGCTGAAGCCTGGCTCACCCGCGCCGCGGCGTGAAATACCTTCCGTTCGCTTCGAGCGCAGTCGAGAAGCGGCTCGAGCCGTTGCGGAACGCTTCTCGACGTCGCTCGAAACGAACGATGATGTTGATCCGCTGTCTCGCCCTTCCGCTCGTTGCGTTCGTTCCCGCCGCCGCGCAAGCGCAGGACGCGCCGGAGATCGTCGTCATCGGCGAAGGGCTGCCGCTCCCGCCCGGCACGCCGGCCTACGGCTCGGTCGTGATCGACCGCGACCGGCTCACCAGCAACGCCAGCGGCCGGCTCGAAGACGTGCTCGCCGATGTCGCCGGAGTGCAGCAGTTCCGCCGCTCGGACAGCCGCTCGGCCAACCCGACGGCGCAGGGGATCACGCTTCGCGCGCTTGGCGGCAACGCGACCAGCCGCGCGCTGGTGCTGCTCGACGGCGTGCCGCAGGCGGACCCGTTCTTCGGCTACGTCCCCTTCAACGCGCTCGTCCCCAACCGCCTCTCCGCCGTGCGCATCACCCGCGGCGGCGGCTCCGGACCGTTCGGCGCGGGCGCGGTCGCCGGCACGATCGAGCTGGCGAGCGCCACCCGCGCCGAGCTGCCGCCCTACGAAGCCAGCCTTTTCTATGGCAGCCGCGATTCGTTGATGGCCTCGGCAAGCGTCTCGCCGACCCTCGGCGCCGGCTACGTCTCGATCAGCGGCGCGTACGACCGCGGCGACGGCTTCTACACCACGCCCGAGGGCCAGCGTAGCGACGCCAGCGTTCCTGCGGCGTACGAAAACTGGTCCACCGCGATCCGCGGCGTCGCGCCGATCGACGGCGAGACCGAGATTCAGGCGCGCGCGCTGATCTACCGAGACGACCGCACCCTGCGTTTCGCGGGCGCGGACAGCGGCTCGGCCGCCAACGACGCGAGTATCCGCCTCATCCATCGCGGGTATTGGCAGGTCGATGCGCTTGCCTATGTCCAGGCGCGCACCTTCTCGAACAAGATCATCAGCTCGTCGAGCCACAAGCTCGTCCTCGATCAGCGCAACACGCCCTCGACCGGGCACGGTGGCAAGATCGAGCTGCGCCCGCCCGTCGGCGACTCGCATGTGCTCCGTATCGGCGTCGATGGCCGCCGCGCTAAGGGCGAGCTCTACGAGGATCCGTACAGCGTCGAGACCGGCCTCCCCACCGCGCATCGTAACGCGGGCGGGCGCACGAGCACGCTCGGCCTGTTTGTCGAGGACGATTGGAGCCTCGGAGCGCTGGTGCTCACCGGCGGCGCGCGTATCGATCGCTGGACGATGACCGATGGCTTCTACCGCGACCTCGCCCCCTCGGGCGCAGTGAACGCCGACGATCGCTTCGCCAACCGCGACGGCGTCGAGACCACCGCGCGTGTCGGTGCGCTGTTCCACGCGAACGACGCACTCGCGCTACGCGCCGCCGCCTATACCGGCTTTCGCGTGCCGACGCTCAACGAGCTCTACCGCCCTTTCACGGTGTTTCCCGTCGTTACCGAGGCGAACGCAAACCTCGATTTGGAAAAACTCGAGGGCATCGAAGCGGGCGCAGACATGATGCTCGGCGGCGTAGGGCTGAGCGCGACCGCCTTCTACAACCGACTCGAGAACGCCGTCGCCAACGTCACGATCGGGCCGAACCTGCGCCAGCGCCGCAACGTCGATGCGATCGTCGCCAAGGGCATCGAGCTGACCGCGGGCGGGCGCGTGGGCGCTTTCGACCTCTCGGCGTCCTACGCGTACACCGACAGCGTCGTCCACGCATCGGGCGCGTCGGCCGCGCTCGACGGCTTCGCCCCCGCGCAAAGCCCGCGCCACATCGCCAGCGCGACGCTGGCGTGGGCGCCCGAAGTCGGCCCGCACCTCTCCGCGACGCTCCGCTATGTCGGCGAGCAATATGAGGACGATCTCGAAACCGACGTGCTCCCCGACACGCTGACGGTGGATGCGTTCGCCAGTTTTCCGTTCACGCCGCGCCTGCGCCTCGTCGGCCGCGCGGAGAATCTGTTCGACGAGCGCATCGTCACCCGCAACGACGGCGGCTCGATCGATCTCGGCACGCCAAGGACGCTGTGGATCGGCCTGCGCTTCACCGGCTGACACAAAAAATCGCGCATCTCGCCTGCGCGAACGGTTGCCTTTGATACCGCTCCCTTGTCATTGAGCCGCGAGACCCCAGCTTGCGGACTTGTCCGACAAATCGAAACGAGGAGATAGGCGATGGACGGCAGCTTTCTGATCGGCGCGCGCGACGTGAGCAGCGACGAGACCTTCCAGGCGACCGATCCCGCCACCAACGAACCGCTCCCGGTCGAGTTCTCGGTCTCCTCGCTCGCCGATGTCGAGGAGGCGTGCCGCCTCGCCGCCGAGGCGTTCGATACCTTCCGCGAGACCGATCCCGACGCGCGCGCGACCTTCCTCGAGACGATCGCCGAAGAGATCGAGGCGGTCGGCGGCCTCGTCGAGCGCGCGGTGCAGGAATCGGGCCTGCCGCAGGCGCGCCTCACCGGTGAGCGCGGCCGCACATGCGGCCAGCTCCGCCTGTTCGCCAAATTGCTCCGTCAGGGTCGCTGGGCGGGCGTCGTCGTCGATAACGCGCTGCCCGAGCGCCAGCCGCTGCCGCGCGCGGACCTGCGCCAGCGCCGCATCGCGATCGGCCCGGTCGCGGTGTTCGGCGCCTCCAACTTCCCGCTCGCCTTCTCGGTCGCGGGCGGCGACACCGCCTCGGCGCTCGCCGCGGGCTGCCCGGTGGTCTGCAAGGGCCACCCCGCACATCCCGGCACCTCGGTACTGGTCGGCCGCGCGATCCAGGCGGCGGTGAAGAAATGCGGCCTGCCCGAAGGCGTCTTCTCGCTCGTCCAGGGTCCGGCCAACGATCTCGGCGTCGCTTTGGTGCGTGATCGCCACATCAAGGCGGTGGGCTTCACAGGTTCGCGCGCCGGCGGGCTCGCACTTGTCGAAATCGCGCAGAAGCGCCCCGAGCCGATCCCCGTCTATGCCGAGATGTCGAGCATCAACCCGGTGCTTCTCTTCCCGCACGCGCTCGCATCGCGCGCGGCCGCGCTCGGGAAGGCTTATGTCGGCTCGCTGACGATGGGCTCGGGACAGTTCTGCACCAATCCCGGCATCGCCATCGGCATCGCCGGCCCCGATCTCGATACCTTCGCCGACGCCGCCGTCGAGGCGCTGGGCGGCGCCGAGCCGCAGGTGATGCTCACCAGCGGCATCCACGCCAATTACGACAAAGGCGTGCAGGCGCTCGGCGGCCATGGCCGCGTCGACACGCTGGCGCAGGGTCCCGAGGGAAGCGGCTGCAACCGCGGCCGCGCCGCGCTGTTCGCGACGACGGGCGAGGCGTTCGTCGGCAACCCCGAGCTCGCGCACGAGGTGTTCGGCGCCGCCTCGATCATCATCCGCTGCACCGATTTCGACGAGGTCGCGCGCGTGCTCGAAGGTCTCGAGGGCCAGCTCACCGCGACGCTCCAGCTCGACGACGAGGACGTCGAGGCCGCGCGGCCGCTCCTCCCCATCCTCGAGCGCAAGGCTGGCCGCATCCTCGCCAACGGATGGCCGACGGGCGTCGAGGTCTCCTACGCGATGGTCCATGGCGGCCCCTTCCCCGCCACGTCGGATCCGCGCACGACCTCGGTCGGCACCGCCGCGATCGAGCGTTTCCTGCGCCCGGTCTGCTACCAGGATTTGCCCGATGGGCTGCTCCCCAAGGCGTTGAAGCGGGACAATCCGTTGGATCTGCCGCGGCTGGTGAACGGAGAACCCGAGCAAGGCTGAACGACCAATGCTCCCGCGGAGGCGGGAGCCCAGAGTCACAGACGCCTGCGCTGGCAACTCTGGGTCCCCGCCTGCGCGGGGGACACGGCGATCGCTGTGCGTCACCGCTCGCTCCGCACCGGCAGTACCAGCGCGCCGCCGAGCAGCGTCAGCACCGCGAGTGTCAGCAACGCCGGGGTGAACCGCTCGGTCGTCGCCAGCGCCCAGGTGAGGGCGGGGCCGAGCAGCGCCGGCAGCGTGTTGGTGAGATTGAGGATGCCGAGGTCGCGCCCGCGATGCTCTGGCGAGGGCAGGATCTGCATCGCATAGGCCGAATGCAATCCCAGGAAGATTGCGGTCCCGATCGCATACATTCCGTATCCCACCACCGCGCTGGTCCAGTCGGGGAGCAGCGCCATCACCACCAGCCCGACCGCCGTCGCCGAGGCGGCGAGCATCAGGAATGGCTTGCGCGCGCGCAGCCGATCGGAGGCGCGCCCCACCGCCAACGCAATCGGGATCGATATGATGAAGACGATCGTCGTCACATGTCCGACACGCGGCGCGAGCACCGTCGGGTCCTCCCCCGGCACCACGCTTTCGAAATAGAAGAGCAGGTAGGTGAAGAGCACGTTGCCCGCGAGCTGTACCAGCAGCCGCGAGCCCCAGGTGAGCGCAAGGTCGCCGCGCCGGATCGCGCGCGCGGGCGCCGGCGGCGGGGTCGTGTCGGCGGGGCGCGCCGGCACGAACAGGATCGGCACGACGCACGCCGCGATGAAGCCGCACAGCAAGGCGAACCGCCCGCCCTCGCCGAAACCGGTCGCGACCAGCACTGCCGCCAGCGCCGATCCGATCGGGTTGCCGAGCGTCAGCAGCCCGCCCGCAATCCCCTTCTGGCTGTCGGGCACCTCGTCCGCCATCATCGTGTAAAGCGGCGCCAGCAGCATGTTCACCGCCGCCTGGAAGGCGAGCACCGCCACCACGATCTCGGCCGGGCTCGCCGCCCAGTGGAGCAACGGATAGCTTGCGATCGTCGCCGCCAGCCCCGCGGCGATCCATCCGCGCCGGTTGCGGTGCCTGGCGAAACTCCGGTCGCTCAAGGCGCCGAACAGGACGTTGGAGAGGCTCGCGGCGACCGCACCCGCGAGCGCGCACAGGGTGAGAGTCGTAAGCCGGTCGTCGCCCGCCGCCGCCTGCACCTTGAGCGGCAACAGCAGCGTCAGCAGCGGCAGGAAGGCGGCGACCCCGCCCGCATTGGCGAGCGCGTAGAGCGCGAGGAAGCGCCAGGAGCGCCTGCCGTCAGCCTCCCGGGGGCGCGCTCGAACGGCGGACGGCGAGCGCGAACGGAATGACATGAACCCCAGGCTCGATCTCCTTGCCGCTCGCGGCGTCGATCAGCAGCTCCGCCGCCTTCGCCGCCATCGGTGCGATCGGCTGGGTGATAGCAGTGATCGGCGGCACGCTGAAGCGCACCGCAGGCGTATCGTCGAAGCTGACGAGCGACAGGTGGGCGGGCATGTCCAGCCCGCGATCGCGCGCGACATGGAGCGCGCCGAGCGCCATCTGCTCGCTGCTCGCGATCACCGCGGTGACGGGCTCGGCGAGATCGAGCCAGGCGCGCACCGCCGCCTCGCCCGCTTCGAAGCTGAAATCGCCCGGTTGGACGAACGCGGCTTCGATCGGCAGCCCCGCCTCCCCCATCGCGCGGCGATAGCCGTCGGTGCGCGCGCCGCTCAGCCGATATTCGTCGCTGCCCGCGATGAAGCCGATCCTTTTGTGGCCAAGCCCGATCAGATGCTCGGTCGCTGCCGCGGCCGCGGCAGCGTCATCCATGCGGATCGCGAAACCCGCGCTTGCATCGTCCGATCCGATCCGCGCGAAGGGCACGTTCTGGCCGGCGAGCAGCTCGATGATCGCCGGGCTGTCCGAATGCGGCGGCGTCAGGATCACCCCGTCGGGACGCAGCGACGACAGCGCCGCGTTCACCTCACGCTCGACATGCGCCGAATGCGTGTCGATCAGCTCGAAGATCATGCGATAGCCGCGCTCGGCGCATTTGAGCATGCCGCCGTAGAGCATCTGGTCGATCCAGTCCGATCCCTGGCCGAGCTGCCACCCTTCGATCGTGCGGTCGCGGTCGTTCAAGGCGAGGATCAGGTACGAGCGCGATCCGCCCATCCGCCGTGCCGCAAGGCTCGGAACATAACCCAGCTTCTTCACCGCCGCGTTCACCCGCTCGCGGACCTGCGGGCGCACGTTGGGCTCGTTGTTCATCACGCGCGAAACGGTTTGCAGCGAGACTCCCGCCTCGGCGGCGACATGGCGGATGGTGACGGACTGGCGGGGCGAACGGGCCATCGATGTTCCTGATCTGCACGCGCGCCTATGGGGCGGGTGCGGGGCAATGCCTAGCGATAAACTGCGCATGATCGGGCAGCGACGTCACGAAATGCGCGAGCGCGTCGGCCATCGCACCGAACTCGCCGGGGGGGACGCGGTCGATTGCGGGGTGATGGCTGCGCGGGCGCACCCCCATCCCGTCCATCACCGACTGCCAGCTCGCCGATCGGAACAGCTCGTCGACATGCTCGGGGATCGTGCCGTTCACCCGAAAAAGCGCGATCCGCCGCGCGAGCGATTCGGGCAGCTCCATCTCCGCGCAGGCGCGCCAGAAGTCGGTATCGCGCCGCTCGGTCAGGCAATAGTGCAGGATGACGAAATCGCGGATCTCCTCGTAATCCGCGGTCATCCGCCGGTTATATTCGTCCGCCAGCTCGGCCGCACAGTCGGTGCCGGGCAGGAAGCGGAAGAAATATTCCATGCCGCGATAGACGAGGTGGATCGCGGTCGATTCGAGCGGCTCGATGAAGCCCGAGGCGAGGCCGAGCGACAGCACGTTCTTGTCCCACACCTTATCGCGCACGCCGCTGGTGAAGCGCAGCGGCAGCGGGTCGGTGACGGGTGCGCCGACCACCTGATCCATCAGCAGCGCGGCCGCCTCGTCCTCGCTCATGTGCGCGCTCGAATAGACATGGCCGTTGCCGGTGCGATGCTGGAGCGGGATGCGCCAACGCCAGCCCGCCGGCTCTGCGACCGCCAGCGTACAGGGCGGCGGCGGTCCGACATTCTCCGTCTGCACGGCGACCGCGCGGTCGCACAGCAGCCAGTGCGACCAGTCGGTATAACCCACGCCCAGCGTCTTCCCGATCAGCAGCGCGCGAAAACCCGAGCAATCGATGAAGAAATCGGCGGCGATGCTGCGGCCGCCTTTGAGGATCACGCGCTCGACGAAGCCGTCGGGCCGCGTCGCGACCTCAGTGACCATGCCCTCGGTGCGCGTGACGCCGCGCTCCTCGGCAAACCCGCGCAGAAATCGCGCGACGCGTTTGGCATCGACGTGGAGCGCGTAGGAGGCACCGGCAATCGGCGTCTTGGGCGCCTTGAACGGCAGCATGAACTTGCCCGCCCCCGCCATCACGCTCGCCGGTGCGAAATCCTGAAGCGGCCGCGTGCCCCCGTTGGCCGCCGCGCGCAGCCAGAGCTGGTAGAAATCGCCTGTCTCCGTCGGCCGGCCGATCGTGCCGAACGGATGAAAATAGCGGTGGCCGATCGTGCGCCAGTCCTGAAACCCGATGCCCAGCTTGAAGCTCGCCTGCGTCGCCTGGACGAACTCGCTCTCGCTGATCCCGAGCCCGCTGAGCAACTGGAGGAACGGCGGGATCGTGCTCTCGCCGACGCCGACGGTACCGATATCGTCCGATTCGACGAGCTCGACCTCGATGATCCCCCGATATTGGTGCGCAAGCACCGCCGCGGCGATCCACCCCGCGGTCCCGCCGCCGACGATGCAGATGCGCTGGAGGGGGCGGGGCGCTGTCATCGCGGAATCGCCGCGAGGAACTGCGCGTGGCTCGGCGTGCGCGCGACGGTATCGGCGACGCTCGCGCGCATCTTCGCCATCGCCTGCCGGATCGTGTCGGGATCGGCCCCGTCGACCGCCGGATTGGTCGCGTCGGGCACGCGGTCGAAGCCGGTGTACATCGCGAGCCAGCTCGCCGGGTGAAACATCTCCCAGCGATAGCGGATGAACTCGCCGCGCGCATCCCACAGGTCGATCTTGCGCTGGAGCGTCGGCGGCACCTCCATCGACGCGCAGTGCCGCCAGAACGCCGTGTCGTCGCGGCGGGTGAGATGGTAATGCAGGATGACGAAATCGCGCACGCGGTCCATCTCGCGCCCGGTCGCGTCGTTGAACTCCTCGGCGAGCGCGGGGTTGAGCCGCCTGTCGGGGAACAGCTCCTTGAGCCGGTCGATCGCGGTCTCGATCACCGCGATACTGGTCGATTCGAGCGGCTCGAGGAACCCGGCCGCGAGCCCCAGCGCAACGCAATTGCCCTTCCACGCCTGCGTCCGCCGCCCTGATCGAAACGGAATGCGCCGCGGCTCGGTGACGGGCGCGCCGGGCAGGTCGGCCATCAGCACCGCCTGCGCCTCGTCGTCGGACCAGTGCTCGGTCGAATAGACCAGCCCGTTGCCCGCGCGGTGGCGCAGCGGAATGCGCCACTGCCAGCCGGCTTTCTTCGCGATCGCGCGCGTAAAGGGCGGCGGATCGCCCGCGGCATTTTCGCTCTGCACCGCGATCGCCGCGTCGCACGGCAGCCATTGGTTCCAGTCCTCGAATCCGACGCCGAGCGCCTCGCCGATCAGCAGCGCGCGAAAGCCGGTGCAGTCGATGAAGAAATCGCCCTCGATCCGGCGTCCGTCGTCGAGGCGGATCGCCGCAATCCGATCCTCCGCCGTCTCGACATGTTCGACCTTGGCATCGATCCGCGTGACGCCCGATGCCTCGGCATATTTCCTCAGATATTGCGCGAACAGCCCGGCATCGAGGTGCAGCGCCCAATCATAGACCGCGAGCGGCGTCGGCGGGTTAGGCTGGGGCAGCGCCATCCGCTCGCCGATCGCGAGCCGGGCGCCGAGCGAATAATCCGAAATCGGCCTCTCATCGCCCGCGGCGCGCGCTTTCAGCCACAGGTGATGGAAGCCGACATCGCCGTAATCCTGGCCATAGAGGCCGAACGGATGGAGAAAGCGCTCGCCCTCGCGCTTCCAATTCTCGAACATGATGCCGAGCTTTGCGGTCGCGTTGGTCGCGCGCATCACGTCCATGTCGCTGAGGCCCAGCTTGGCGTAGAACCGCCGCAGGGTGGGGATCGTCGCCTCGCCGACGCCGATCGTGCCGATCTCGCTCGATTCGATCAGCGTGATCTGAAGGCCGCTCTTGTGGAAATGTTTGGCGAGTGCGGCGGCCGCCATCCAGCCGGCCGTGCCCCCGCCGACGATGACGAGCGAGCGGATGCGGTTGGGATCGTCGTCAGGCATGATCTTCCGAAGGTGACTAGCAGAGGCCCCGCCGCGCGAACATGGGCGGGCAAAAAAAGCCGGCCGGCGACGCGAACGCCGCCGGCCAGGCAGTGGGAGACCGTCAGAACTTGACCCGAAGGCCCGCCGAATAGCGCGGCTCGAACTCGTTTCGGGAATGATATTGTTTGTGGTCCGAATCGAACTGGAAGTAATAGCGTTCGATTTCGCCCAACACGTTCGACGCGTTCGCATAGAGCGCGAAATGGTCGTTGATGTTGTAGGTGACGTTCAGATCCACATATTGCGACGTGGCCTGGTAGATCGGGATAGCGCCGAAGGTCGACGCCAGCCGCGGCGAGCGGAAATTCCAGGCGGCGCGCGCCTGAAGGTGCTCGCCCTGGTACCACAAGGCGAAGTTGACCGAATGCTTCGAATTGTCGGGGAAGGGCAGTTTCTCGCCTTCGAGGTTGCGGTTCTGCTGCGAGCTGTCCGAATAGGTGTAGTTCGCATCGAAGCCGAAGTTCGAAAGGAAACCGCCCGGCGCCAACACATCGCTGAACGCCACCTTCGCGCCGGCCTCGATCCCTTGAAGCGCGCCGCCCTCGCCCTGGACCGGCCGGGTGAACGGCACCGTCCGGCGAATGACGCCGTCGCCGTCGGGGAACCGTCCGTCATTGACCGTCTTGGTCGTCACGAAGCTGTTGATATCCAACCGGAAGTAGCCGACGTTCAACAACGAGGCGCGGCCGAAATAATATTCGAGCGCGACGTCGTAATTGTTCGACCGCCACGGATCGAGATGCGGGTTGCCGCCCGCGCTCGCGCCCGTCACCTGCCGGATGCCGCATGGTGCGTCATTCGGGTCGCGGTCGCCCGTACACGGCGAATCGGCGGTGCTGATCGACAGCCCCCCGCCGTAATTGCCGAGATCGAGCGGGATCATCGTCTTCGAGAAAGCGGCACGCACCTTCAGATTGTAGTTGATCTGATATTGGAGGTTCACCGCCGGCAGGAAATCCCAATAGGAATTGCCGTCGAAATAGTCGCCGATGTCGGTGTTGGTGTCGCCATAGGCCACCGTCGGCCCGGTCAGGTTCTGCCGCACGCCAATTCGCGTGCGGATCGCCTTCACGCCGACATTGCCGCTCAGATCCCCGGCCTCGATCGCGGCGTTCAGATACGCGCTCCGTTCGTAGAAGTTCACGTCGTAGGTGTTGCCCGGTACGATCACCGGGAAGGCATTCCCGAACACGTCCTTCTGGAATTGGAGCTCGTCGTCGAACGCGCGCGGATCGACCACCCATACGCCGGGGAAGCCCTCGGTCACCGATCCGAAATCGTCGAGGAAATAGACCGGATTGTGCTCGTCGATCGCGGTCGGGCGGTTGACCGTATAGCCCTGGAAGATGGTTTCCGGATTTGCCGCACTCACCGGCTGGGTGGGGTCGAAGGCCGGGTTGGAGACCATCTCGCCCGCGCTGCATTGCGGGTTGTTCATCACGACGTCGATCGCCTTCCACTGCGCGGCGCACCCGTTGGGGTCGGCCGCGCCGTTGCCGGCATAGAAGTTCGAGAACAGATGATAGCTCACGATCTGCGTCTGGCGCTTGCTCGCGCGCACGCCCATGTCGATCCGCTTGAGGAACCCGCCCAGCGCCTCTCCCGAATTCTCGAAATCATAGGCGCCGTCCCAGCGGAAGGCGGTGAGCTGCGAGCTGTTGTGCTGGTCGCCCTCGGACGAATAGGCTGCGATCGTGTAGCTGTCCTTGTTCGCCATATAGTCGGCAAGGCCGTGGCCCGCACCGAGCCCGCCAGAGATCGGCGTGTCGAACCCGCTCCAGACGATGTTGCGTCCCGAAATATCGATATGGAGCTGCGGGTCCTCACCATAGCCGAACGGGTTCGGATCGACATAGCGCCCACCGTTCGATCCGACCACGTCGTTGGTGTAGCGGCCCGGATACAGCGCCGCGATGTCGGCCGGATAGAAGGTGCCGCGCGTGCGATCGTTGGGATCGCGGAACAGCGTGAAATCGCGGCCCGGCGCATAATGCCAGTTGCTGAGATCGGCCTGCACCTGACCGTTGATACTCCGATAGTCGGCGTCGGCGTGGATGCCGCGGAAGGTGAAGCTGAACGGGCCGCCGCGGTCGAAATCGAGCTCGATATTGACGTCGGTCGAATGCGAATCGAGCGTGCGGTTGACGCTGAACGAGTTCACCCACCAGGCATCGAGATCGTATTCGTCGACATCGAGCCAGGGATTGCCGTTCGCGCCGACCACGCTGGTCGTCTCGAAATCGGTCGGCGTCGTCCAGGTAACGCCGTTCCACCGGTTCGAGATGTTCATGCCCGCGGCGCGGTTATGCTCCTTGAGCTTGGTGTAGAACACCTCTGCGGTGAGCGTGATGCCCGGGTCCATCTCCCATTGGAGCGCGCCCGAAATGCCCAGCCGATCGCGCTCGACCTCGCGGTGGAAAGTGTCGTAGCCGTGCGGCGCGATCCAGTTGTCGGCGCTGCCGCCCCAATCGTTGTTGCCGAACGGGCCGCCCGAAATGCCCGAATAGTTGTTGCCGAGATTGGCCTTGCTGTATGCCGCCGACGCGAGCACGCCGAAATTGCCCCTGCGCCAGCTTGCGAGCCCGCTGAACAGGTAGTCGTTCTTCTTGGTGTCGCGGCCGCGCGCATATTCGCCCGTGCCCGAGACGGTGAGCCCGTCGCCGAGATCGAACGGGCGCCGCGTGCGCAGATCGATCGTGCCCGAAATACCCGACAGCGCGTTCCTAAGGTCGGTCGATTTATAGACGACGACCGCGTTCATGAGCTGCGCGGGGATGTCGTTCAAGTTGGGCTGCGCGCTGCCGAGATTGCCCGGCGAGAGGTACTGCTCGCCGTTGAGCAGCGTCACCACCTGCGGCAGGCCGCGGATGTTGACGGTCGCGCCCTCGCCCGCGCTGCGCTGGATCTGCACGCCCGAGATGCGCTGGAGCGCATCGACGATCGTCACGTCGGGCAGCTTGCCGATGTCCTCGGCCGAGATCGCGTCGACGATCGCGACCGCCTCGCGCTTCAGCTCGACCGATTTCTCCTGCGATCCGCGGATGCCGGTAACGACGATCTCCTGCGGCGCGTCCTGCGCGACGGCACCCGGCGCGCCCGCCGCGATCGGCGCTTCTTCGGTCGATTCCGGGTTGGTCGATTGCGCGAACGCCGGGCTGGCGAACGCCGTGGTCGCCATCAGCGCGGCGACGATCCCCTTCTTGCTGTTCATGTCTTCCTCCTCAGGTTCGATTGTTCTCGTTGAATCAGGGACGCATGGTACGTGGGTTGATCGTTGCGATGGCGGAGAGCGCGCGGTCGGCCGCGTCGTGGCCGACCACGACGCGATAGGGGCCGCCGGCGATCCGCCAGCCGGGAAGCGATGTGTCGTATTCGGCAAGGATGCGCGGCTCGGCGACGAAGGTGACGCGCTGCGTCTCGCCGGGCGCGAGCCGCACCCGCCGGAAATCGGCGAGCCGCATCGGTGTGTCGCCGTGGTTTACGTAAAGCTGCGGCACGTCGGCGCCTGCGCGCTTGCCGGTGTTGGTCACATCGACGCTGACGACGAGCCGGTCGCCGCCGGTGACGTGCAGGTTGCGATAAGCGAAATCGGTGTAGCTGAGCCCGTAGCCGAACGGAAAAGCGGGGGTGCGGCCGGTCTTCTCGTACCAGCGGTAGCCGACGTCCGAGCCCTCGACATACTCGACGGGAAAGCTCACCGGCGCCTTGTCGGGAGCGATTGCGGCGTTGGCGGCAGCATCGGCCGCATCGGCGAGCACATCGAGCCCGACCGGCTCGGGCCGCGGCGCCTGCAAGGCCGACGCCGGAAAGGTGATCGGCAGGTGCCCCGACGGGTTGACCTCGCCGAACAGGATGCGCGCAATCGCCTCGCCCCCACGCTGGCCGGGATACCAAGCCTCGACCACCGCGGGCACGCGATCGAGCCACGGCATCAGCACCGGCCCGCCCGTCTCCAGCACCACCACCGTGTGGGGATTCGCCGCGGCGACCGCGTCGATCAGCGCGTCCTGATCGTGCGGCAGCGACAGGCTGGTCGCGTCCTCGGCCTCGGTCGTCCACTGCGTCGCGAAGACGATCGCCACGTCTGCCCCCGCCGCGGCCTTCGCCGCTGCCGCATCGTCGGTGCCGGCGACGTAGCGCACCTCTGCATCGGGTGCGATTCGGCGGATGGCCTCCAGCGGGGACGAGGCATGCCACGTCACCCGCGCGAACGACATGGCCGCGCCTTCGGTCAGCGGAATCTCGACCGGCGCGCCGCCGACCGAGCGCACCTGGCTCGATCCCCCGCCCGAGAGCACCCCGACATCGGCATGCCCGCCGATCAGCACGATCCGCTTGGCGGATTGGGCGAGCGGCAGCACGTCGCCTTCGTTCTTGAGCAGCACGATCCCCGCCTCGGCATCGCGCTGCGCGACCTCGGCATGCGCATCGTAATCGATCGGCTGCACCGCCTCGGGCGTCGGCGCGTCGAGCAGCCCGTTTTCGATCATGCCGGTCAGGATGCGCGTCACCATATCGTCGAGCCGCGCCATCGAGACCTTGCCGCTTTTCACCGCCGCTTCGAGCGGTTCGCCGAAATAGATCTTCCGGTCGAGCTCCTGCCCCGATTGCTGGTCGAGCCCGGCATTGGCCGCCTTCACGGTCGAATGCACGCCGCCCCAGTCGGACATCACCCAGCCGTCATACCCCCAATCGCCCTTGAGCACCTGGTTGAGGAGGAAATCGTTCTCGCACGCCCAGTCGCCGTCCAGCTTGTTGTAGGCGCACATCACCGAGCCGGGCCGGCCCTTCTCGATCGCGATCTCGAAGGCAAGCAGGTCGCTTTCGCGCAACGCCGCCTCGTCGATCCGCGCGTCGAGCACCATCCGCCCGGTTTCCTGCGAATTGAGCGCAAAATGCTTGACGGTCGAGACGATGCGGTTGGACTGGATGCCTGCGATCGACGCGCCCGCCATCCGCCCGGCGAGCAGCGGGTCCTCGCCCAGATATTCGAAATTGCGCCCGTTCCACGGATCGCGCGTCAGGTTGACGCCCCCGCCGAGCAGCACGCTGAACCTTTTGGCGCGCGCCTCTGCGCCGATCATCGCCCCGCCCGCATAAGCAAGCGCGGGGTTGAAGGTCGCCGCGGTCGCAAGACCCGAGGGGAGGGCGGTCGCAACATCGCCCTTGCGCTGCTCGACCTGGTTGGCGACGCCCAGGCTCGCGTCGCTCTCGCGCACGATCGGGATGCCGAGCCGCGGGATCGGCGGAACGTGCCCCGCAGACGGGATCAGGTCGCCGTGCGGATCGGCCTTGGTAAGCGGCGGGAACAGGCTGTGGACAAGGAGCAGCTTCTCCTCGAGCGTCATCTCGCCGACGATCGCCGCCGCGCGCGCCCGCGCGTCGCTGACGACGCCCGATGCGGACGCCGGCGCCGTTTGCTGCGCGGCGAGCGGCGCAACAGCCGCCCCCAGCAGCAACGCAGCGATCGCAATCCGAAATGGCTTTGTGCCCGACACAACTTCCCCCTCTCGCGAACCGCACCATGCAACTCGCGTCCGCCGCCTCGCGCGCGGCGGGCGGTCCTTGTTCGATCGATTGCTTGTACCTTCGGCGGCGACTCGGTGCGCCGCTAGATCAGGAGCGCCTCGCTCCGTGCCGTCATCCCCTCCTCCTCGGCTGCACGCTTGAGTCGCGCCCCGTTACGCTAACAAAAGCAGAGATTGATAACGTTCACAAGACATTTTTGCATAGGGTTGCATCACGCCGCGCAATGCGCGGGCGATGTGGCGTTGGTGCAACAGATCAATGTGTGGAAAGGAGCCTCAGTCCGCACGCCTGGCAATCGCCGCATCGAGCGCAAGCAGGCGTTCGGCCTCGGCCAGATGCAGCCGCTCGACCATCCGCCCGTCGAGCCGGATCGCGCCCTTGTCCGCACTATCGGGCTGCGCGAACGCCGCCACCACCGCGTGCGCCTTGGCGATCTCGTGCGGCTCGGGCGCGAAGGCACGATTCGCCGCCTCGATCTGCGCGGGGTGGATCAGCGACTTGCCGTCGAAGCCGAGCGCGCGGCCCTGCGCGCATTCGGCGGCGAGCCGGCACGAATCGCTGAAATCGTTGCACACGCCGTCGAGCACCACGATCCCCGCCGCGCGCGCCGCCGCCACCGCCGCCGCAAGGAAGGGCAGCAGGGTCGCGCGATCCGCCGCCGGTCGCGCGCGCAGTTCGAGCGCGAGATCATTGGTCCCCACCACCATCCCCGCCAGCCGCGTCGTCGCCGCCATGTCGGCGATCGCCTGAAGTTCGGAAAAGGCGCGGCACGTCTCGACCATCGCCCACAGCCGCGTTGTCGCGGACGCGCCCGACAGTGCTTCGTCGTAGCGCGCAATATCGTCGACCCGCGCCACCTTGGGCACCAGCACCGCGTCCACGCCGGCACTCCTGATCGTAGCGAGATCGTCCGCTCCCCATTCGGTGTCGAGCGCGTTGACCCGCACCACCGTTTCGCGATGTCCGAACCCCTCGCGCGCTGCCGCTACGGCCGCCGCCCGCGCCTCCACCTTCGCCTCGGGCGCGACCGCGTCTTCCAGATCGAGGATCACCACGTCGCACGCCAGGCCGCGCGCCTTCTCGATCGCGCGCGCGTTCGATGCGGGGAGGAACAACGCGCTGCGGCGCGGGCGGATCGACTCGCTCATGCGCGTCCTTGTGCCGCATCCGCCGGGGGTGGACAAACGCCCCGCATCAGCGCCATCGGAGGCGCAAAGGAGATACCAATGGCCGGCATGGCACGCTTCGACTGGGCGGACCCCTTCTTCCTCGACGACCAGCTCACCGACGACGAGCGCATGATCCGCGACACCGCGAAGGCGTACGCGACCGACAGGCTCGCGCCGCGTGTGATCGACGCGTTCAACGACGAGACCACCGACCCCGAAATCTTTCGCGAAATGGGCGCGCTCGGCCTGCTCGGCCCGACGATTCCGGCGGAGTACGGCGGCGTCGGCGCGGGCTACGTCGCCTACGGCCTCGTCGCGCGCGAGGTCGAGCGGATCGATTCGGGCTACCGCTCGATGATGAGCGTCCAGTCGAGCCTCGTCATGTACCCGATCTTCGCCTACGGCACCGAGGAGCAGAAGCGGAAATACCTGCCCAGGCTCGCGACCGGCGAAGCGATCGGCGCGTTCGGCCTCACCGAGCCCGATGCGGGTTCCGACCCCGGCAGCATGACGACGCGCGCCAGGAAGACCGACGGCGGCTATTCGCTTTCGGGCGCCAAGACCTGGATCAGCAACTCGCCGATCGCCGACGTCTTCGTCATCTGGGCCAAGTCCGACGCGCACGGCGGCGGGATCAAGGGGTTCGTTCTCGAGAAAGGATGCAAGGGCCTCTCCGCGCCCAAGATCGAGGGCAAGCTGAGCTTGCGCGCGTCGATCACCGGCATGGTGATGATGGACGAGGTCGAGGTCGGCGAGGACGCCTTGCTCCCCGAGGTGCAGGGGCTCAAAGGCCCGTTCGGCTGCCTCAACCGCGCGCGCTACGGCATTAGCTGGGGCAGTCTGGGCGCCGCCGAATTCTGTTTCCACGCGGCGCGCCAATACGGCCTCGACCGCAAGCAGTTCGGAAAAGCCCTCGCCGCGAACCAGCTCTATCAGAAGAAGCTCGCCGACATGGAAACCGAGATCGCGCTCGGCCTTCAGGCGAGCTTGCGCGTCGGTCGCCTGATGGACGAAGGCCGGTTCGCCCCCGAGATGATCTCGATCGTCAAGCGCAACAATGTCGGCAAGGCGCTCGACATCGCCCGCGCCGCGCGCGACATGCACGGCGGCAACGGCATCTCGGCCGAATATCAGGTGATGCGCCACCTGATGAACCTCGAGACGGTCAATACCTACGAGGGCGCCCATGACGTCCACGCGCTGATCCTCGGCCGCGCAATCACGGGGATTCCGGCGTTTTGACCTTTCGCATATTGATGTGCTCCCGCGAAGGCGGGAGCCCAGCCTGGGTCCCCGCCTTCGCGGGAGCACACCAGTGGTAAAACCCGCCCCCCTCGCCGGCCTCAAGGTCGTCGAGCTCGCCCGCATCCTCGCGGGCCCCTGGGCCGGCCAGACGCTCGCCGATCTCGGCGCCGAGGTGGTCAAGGTCGAAAGCCCCGAGGGCGACGACACCCGCCGCTGGGGCCCGCCCTTCGTCGAGAACCCCGACGGCACCCGCGACGCCGCCTATTTCCACGCCGCCAACCGCGGCAAAACCTCGGTCGCGATCGACTTCCGCACCCCCGAGGGTCAGGCGAAGGTCAAGGCGTTGATCGCCGACGCCGACGTCGTGCTCGAAAACTTCAAGGTCGGCGGCCTCGCCAAATATGGGCTCGATTACGCCAGTCTCGCCGCCGAGAATCCCCGCCTCGTCTATTGCTCGATCACCGGCTTCGGCCAGGACGGCCCTTATTCCACCCGCGCCGGCTACGACTTCATTGTCCAGGGCATGTCGGGGATCATGGATTTGACCGGCGATCCCGCGAGCGAGCCGCAGAAGATCGGCGTCGCCTTCGCCGATATCTTCACCGGGCTCTATGCCGTGATCGCGATCCAGGCCGCGCTCGCGATGCGCGAGCGCACCGGCAAGGGCCAGCATATCGACATGGCGCTGCTCGATGTGATGACGGGGGTGCTCGCCAACCAGGCGATGAACTATCTCGTCTCGGGCATCTCCCCCACCCGCCTCGGCAACGCCCACCCCAATATCGCACCCTATGCCGCCTATCCGACCGCCGACGGCTGGTTCATCCTCGCCGTCGGCAACGACGCCCAGTTCCGCCGCTTCTGCGCGGTCGCCGGCCTCGAGAAGCTCCCCGACGACCCGCGCTTCGCGACCAACCCGTCGCGCGTCGCCAATCGCGACGCGCTCACCGCGCGTGTCACCGAAGCCACCCAGCGCTTCGCACGCGACGACCTCCTCGCCCACCTGGAAGCGGAGGGCGTCCCCGCGGGTCCGATCAACACCGTCGCCCAGGCCTTTGCCGACCCGCAGGTGCTCCACCGCAACATGGCCCTGACGCTAAACCGCGACGGCGGGACAATCCCCGGCGTCCGCACCCCGATCCGCTTCTCCGACGCCGATCTGGTGCTCGACAGGCCCGCACCGTCGCTTGCCAAACCGAAGGATCGTTAAGGTCTCGGGAATTCGGCGGGCAGCAGCGAGGAAACGCCCTTCGCGGCGATCGCCCATCGGTACACCGCGTCGGTGATATAGACGCGGAACTGCACGGGATCGACCGTCACTCCCGGGGCATTGCCCACGCACCGCCGCCCCCTGTCGATGATCGCCTGTTCCAGACGCTCCTGCACCGGCGAACCCGGCGACGCCCGAACGAGCATCACCGAAAGCTCCGGCTCAAGCCGCACGAAGCAGACCGCAATCTCGAAATATCGGTAGCCCGTCGGCGACCGCCAGCGATTTCGCGGGATCTCCACCGCATTGAACCGGCGTTGCACCGCCCGATCGCTCGTGTCCGCTCGCGTCAGCCGCAGCTTCGGCGCATAGGTTTCGATTACCTGGTGAAGGACCGCACCGCGTGCATAGAGTCCCCAATTGGGAGGACTGCCCGCACCCTGTAGAAAGCACGCCCGACGCATGTTCATGATGAGATAGAAGGCGCGTTCGGTATCGGCCCTGCCCGGTGCTCCATCGACGATCGTCCGGATTTCCGCCCGGGGGCTCTTCATCACACATCGAGCGAAGAAATCCGCCGTATCGGCGGCGATCCGAGAGCTGATGATGCCCTGCCCCGGCGTGGCCAGCTTCGCTTCGGTTTGCGGCTCTTCTTGTGGAAGCCGGAGCCCTTCGACGATGATGTCATCCTGATCGCGCGCATCGGCGTTCTGCGGCTGCGCCGTCTGGACCGGCAACGCGGCGCCCGCGATCGGCGCGGCCCCCATCGATAGCGCTGCGGCAATCGTCAACATTGTCGATGCCATGGGACGAGCATAGGGCAGTCCGGCTTCGTCGATCAAGGATCGCATCCGCTTGACCTCAGGCGCGCAGCGAAGCGAGAACAGGCGGACATGACCAATCCTCCGCTCACCGGACTTCGCATCATCGAGATCGCCGGGATCGGCCCCGCGCCCTTCTGCGGGATGATGCTCGCCGATCACGGTGCCGAGGTGCTCCGGATCGAGCGCCCCGACGCGCCGTCCGACCCGCGCGACCCGCTGCTCCGCTCGCGCACGATCCTGAGCCTCGATCTCAAATCCCCCGACGGCGCCGCCGAGGTCCGCCGCCTTGCCGCCGACGCCGACGGCCTGATCGAAGGCTTTCGCCCCGGCGTGATGGAGCGGCTCGGCCTCGGCCCGGAAATCCTGCACGTCGACAACCCGCGCCTCGTCTACGGCCGCATGACCGGCTGGGGCCAGACCGGCCCGCGCGCGCACGAACCCGGCCACGACATCGACTATATCGCGCTCTCGGGTACGCTCGCGGCGATCGGGCCCGCGGGCGGCAAGCCGGTCCCCCCGATCAACCTGGTCGGCGATTTCGGCGGCGGCGGAATGCTGCTCGCCTTCGGGATGCTCGCGGGGCTCCTCCATGCGCGCGCGACGGGCGAGGGGCAGGTCGTGGACGCGGCGATGACCGAGGGCTCGGCGCTGCTGATGAGCATGATGTGGGGCTTCCGCGCCATCGGCCGCTGGCCCGGCCCGCGCGGCACCAACATCATCGACGGCGGCGCGCCCTTCTACGACACCTACGAATGCGCCGACGGCAAATACGTCGCTGTCGGCGCGATCGAGCCGCAATTCTACACCGCCTTGTGTCGCGTTCTGGGGCTCGAGGCCGCGGAATGGGACCGGCAGTTCGATTCGCCCGCCTGGCCGAGAAGGAAACAAATGCTCGCACAACGTTTTCTCGAACGCACGCGCGAAGAGTGGTGCGCGGCGTTCGCGGAGCACGAAGCATGCGTCACCCCCGTCCTCGATTTCGACGAGGCACCCGCCGATCCGCACAACGTGCAGCGCGGCGCGTTCGTGGCGGTGGAGGGCGTGACCCAGCCGACCCCCGCGCCACGCTACTCGCGCAGCGAAACGGTGGCGCCGCGGCAGCCGGAACGGGAATAATTCCGGCGGGCCCGTTTCCGCGCGATGTTTGCATAGGTTTCCGTCGTCCCGGACTTGTTCCGGGGTCCACCCCTCCGCGAGCGATTTCGCCTGTTAAAGCTTGGATGCCCGAACAAGTCCGGCATGACGGGAACGGAAACGCAGTCCTGCTGCCGAGGACGCACGACGCCGCAACCGGGACGGCCACCTGATGTCGAGCCGCGAAAACCGCGTCCGCGCCCTTCGCCGCGGCGACGCGCGCGCAGTCGCGATCCGCAAGGGCCTCCCGCGCGTCGTACTCCTCCTCCTCGTCGCGCTTCTTCTCCGGGCGCCGCTCTATGGCGATCCCGTCATCCACAGCGACGAGCAATTCTACCTCCTCGTCGGCGATCGGATGCTCCACGGCGCGCTGCCCTACGTCGATATCTGGGACAGGAAGCCGGTCGGCCTGTTCGCGATCTTCGCCGGCATTCGCCTGCTCGGCGGCGCCGGCATCCTCGCCTATCAGCTCGTCGCAACCTTGTTCGCCGCCGCCACCGCCTGGCTGATCGCGCGCATCGCGGATCGCCACGCCCGCCCCCCGGCGGCAACGACGGCGGGCGCGCTCTACCTTGTCTGGCTGATGATCTTCGACGGCGCGGGCGGGCAGGCGCCGGTCTTCTACAACCTTCCCGTCGCTGCCGCCGCGCTGCTGACGCTCGACGCCGTCAGCCGGCCCGACGCTGCCTTCGTCCGCCGCGCCGCGGGCGCGATGGCGCTGATGGGGCTCGCCATCCAGATAAAATATACCACCGTGATCGAGGGCGTCTTTTTCGGCCTGGCGCTGCTATGGGCGCTCCGCCGCCGCAACGCGGCGCCCGCGACGCTCGCCGCCTGCGCGGTGTTGTGGATCGCCATCGCGCTCGTCCCCACGCTCGCCGTGCTCGCCTTCTACGCCGCGCTCGGCCATGCCGACGCCTTCGTGTACGCGAACTTCTTCTCGATCTTCGATCGCTCCGGCGACGAGCCCCCTTTGCTCTTCGCGCAGCACCTCGCAACCGCGCTCCTGGGCCTCCTCCCCGCTTCTTGCCTGCGCGGCTTGGGGCGCGCGCCGCACGGCGAACCGCGCCGCCACCCATTTCCTCTTCGCTTGGACCGCTGCCGCCTTGGCTGCGATCCTGACGCTCGGGGCGATGCGCGCGCACTATTTCCTGCCGCTGCTCGTGCCGCTTGCCGCAGCGACAGCGCCCGCATTCGACACCAACGGCCGGTTCGATAAGCCCGTCGCCGCTGCGGTCGCCTCGTTCGGCCTCGCCGCGGCCTTCCTCGTCGTCCGCGATCACATCGCCCGCCGTGGCAACGCCAACCAGATCGCCGCGCTCGTTCGCCTCATCGGCCAGCGTCCGCCGAACTGCATGTTCGCCTTTGGCAGCGAACCGATCCTCTATCACCTCACCCACTCGTGCCTGCCGAGCCCCTACGTCTTCCGCAGCCATCTGAGCCAGACGCGCGAGGCCGAGGCGATCGGCGTCGTGCCCGCCGCCGAGGTCGCCCGCATCCTCGCCGCGCGTCCGGGCGTGATCGTCGTCCGCGCGCCCAAGCCCAACACCAACGACATCACGCAACGGATCGTCAAAGCCGCGCTCGCCCGCGCCTATCGCCCGGTCGGCGCCGTCACCGTCGGCAAGCTCCCCCACACCGTATACAAGCGCCGCTGATCGCCGCATTGCGCCAACGCCGGCGCGCATGCGATACGGGTTGCAAACGGCAACGCAGGAAAGGCCCGATGGCGACGGCAATCCGCAACACCCAGGTGAGCGACGCCGAATGGGAGGCGCGCCAGCAGCTCGCGGCGTGCTACCGGGTGTTCGACATGCTCGGCTGGTCCGAAATGATCTACAACCACATCACCTTGAAGGTGCCGGGCGAGGATGGCGCGTTCCTTATCAATCCGTTCGGGCTGCATTTCAGCGAGGTCACGGCCTCCAACCTCGTCAAGATCGACATCGACGGCGCCAAGCTCGACGACTCGCCCTTCCCGGTGAACCTCGCGGGCTTCACCCAGCATGCCGTGTTCCACCGCCACCTGCCCGACGCGCACTGCATCATGCACACGCACACCACCGCGGGGATGGCGGTGAGCTCGGTCGAGGGCGGCCTGCGGCCCACCAATTTCTACGCGTGCAACTTCGCCGGCCAGATCGCCTATCACGATTTCGAGGGCGTCACCGTGCGGTCGGAGGAAGGCGAGCGGCTGATCGCCAACCTCGGCGACAAACGCATGATGTTCCTGCGCAACCACGGCATCCTCGTGATGGGCCGCACGCTGCCCGAGGCGTTCCTCAAGCATTGGTCGCTCCAGCGCGCGTGCGAGATTCAGATCGCGACCATGTCGATGGGCACGCCGCTCGAGGTTTCGCCCGAGGTCGTCGCCGTCCACCAGCGCGACCTCTCCAAGGTCCAGATCCCCGGCGGCGCGGGCAAGGCCGATTTCGATGCCATGGTCCGGCTCGTCGACAAGATCGACACGAGCTGGCGGAACTAAACTCCCCTCCCGCTTGCGGGGGGGGAGCGGCTGATCGGCATCAGGTCGATCATGCCCCCGGCATTATCGAGAAATGCGCGGGGCGCATTTCGAACCTGATGACAATCGGCCGCTGGGAGGGCATGTCCGTCGACGTGACGTTTAGAGACACACCCTCCCCTCGCCCCTCGCGTAAACGGGAGGGGAACGAGTGACCCGCTTCACCGTCAACAACCAGCCGGTCGAATACCGCATGGCCCCGGAGACGCCACTCCTCTGGGCGCTGCGCGACGCCTCCAATCTCACGGGTGCCAAATACGGCTGCGGCACCGGCCATTGCGGCGCATGCACCGTCGATATCGACGGCGCCGCGGTGCGCGCGTGCCAGGTGACGATCGGCGAGATCGAGGGCGCATTCGTCACCACGATCGAGGGCCTGTCGCGCGAGCGCGATCACCCGGTCCAGCTCGCCTTCATCGACGCCAACGTGCCGCAATGCGGCTTCTGCATCCCCGGCATCGTCATGGCGGCATCGGTGCTTTTGAAGAAAAATTCGAACCCGTCCGAGCAAGCGATCGAGGCCGCGATCACCAACATCTGTCGCTGCGGGGTCTATCCACGCCTCGTCGACGCGATCCGCCGCGCCGGCCGCGTCCAGCGCGGGGAGGAACGGATCGCCGCGGGGGCGCGTCCCGGCATCGATCCTCGCGACGCCGCGCGCGCCGTTCCCGCGCTCACCGCGCCGCGCTGAGAAAAGCTTTCACAAAGCTGACGTGCGAGTTCAGCCTCGGCTCACCGACGACGGCGCACAACTCGTTCATCGTCGGGGGGCATCTCGCCCACCCGCAGGAGACATGAGGATGCGTGTGTCCCTTCTTGCAGCGCTGCTTTCGACGGCGCTCTTTCCGATGACTGCCAATGCGCAGGATCACAGCCATCGCGGGCACCACGGCGACCGCGGCAGCCATGTCGCGCGCGCCGACCGCCCGGCCCGTTCCGACGCACGGCCGGCCGCGGCTCCGCGGCTCCAGGGCCGCGTGTCGGCCGGCGTCGATGCGCCCCGGCGTGCGGCACGGCCCGCCCAGCGAGTCGATGCGCGCCGCTTTGCCCAGGATCGCGCGACCGGGACATGGGCGCACCGAGACCGCGACGGGGATCGCGACCGCTCGCAGGCGCGCCGGGAGCGCGCCGGCGGCTGGGAGCGCGACCATCGTGACGACCGCAGCGGCCGCTGGAACCGCAACGATCACGCCGAGCGCGATCATCGCTGGGATCGCAGCCAGGCCGACTGGCGCGATCACGGTCGCGATCACGACCGCTTCGACCGGCGCTGGCGCGATAATCACCGCTACGACTGGCGCGACTATCGCGGGCGGCACCGCTCGGCTTTCCGCCTGCCGCGTTATTATGCTCCGCACGGCGGGGCGTATGGCTATCGCCGTTTCTCGATCGGCTTCCGCCTCGATTCGCTGCTGTTCGGCTCGGACTATTGGATCGCAGATCCATACGAATACCGCCTGCCGCCGGCCTACGGCCCCTATCGTTGGGTCCGCTATTATGACGACGCGCTGCTCGTCGACGTCCGCACCGGCGCGGTCGTCGACGTGGTGTACGACATCTTCTGGTAATCCGTTGAGGTAAGGGCGCACCAGCTCCCGCGCCCCGTGGTCCGGCGGTTCCTTCGCGGAACCGCCGGGCCTTGTTTTTCCCGAAGCCGGCGACAAATTACGCGCCATGTTCCGATTGCCCATAGCCAGAACGCCGGCGCGCAAGCGCGTCGGCGCCGAAGTGTCGAAGCGGCTCGAGACCAATCCCGCGGTCACGAAGGCGAGCGCCGACGACATCCAGTTCTATCGCCATCCCGATTTTCTCAGCGGCGACCAGTGCGATGCGCTGATTCGGATCATCGACGCCAACCGCCGCCCCTCGACCCTGCTGTCGGAAAATGCGGACGAGACCTTCCGCACCAGCGAGAGCTGCGACATGAACCGCTGGTCGCCCGAGGTGAAGCCGATCGATGAAGCGATCGCCGACCTGCTCGGCGTTTCGTATGCCAACGGCGAGACGATGCAGGGCCAACGCTACGCGCCCGGCCAGCACTTCCGCGCGCATCACGATTATTTTCACGAATCCGAATATTACTGGCAGCGCATGAAGAAAGAGGGCGGCCAGCGCACCTGGACCGCGATGATCTACCTCAACGATGTCGAGGAAGGCGGCGCGACCTGGTTCCCCACCGCCGGCATCCGCGTCGCGCCCAAACGCGGACTGCTGCTTACGTGGAACAACATGAAGCCCGGCGGCAGGCCCAACGAGGTCACGCTCCACGAGGGCATGCCCGTAGCAAGAGGCGTCAAATACATCGTCACCAAGTGGTTCCGCGAGTCGAGCTGGCTCGCGCAAGCGGGGATGTGAGGGGGCGAAGCCCCGGCATGGCGGCGGGTGACAATAGTGCCGAACGAACCGCTTGAAGTCCGCCCGCAATCTTCTACGCAAACGGGCGTGACGCCGGTTCTCAACATCGCCCGCTCGATCCTGGGCCAGCCGTGGCGGTGGCGGTCGCTCGAGGCGGATGCACGCGATCCGGGCTATGCGCCCGACGATCTCGTCACCCAACTCCTCCTCGCGCGCGGCTGCCCGCGCGACGGGCTCGACGCGCACAGAACACCCAGTATCCGCGGCTTCATGCCCGATCCTTCCGTCTTCCGCGACATGGACCGCGCTGCAACCCGTCTCGCCGATGCCGTGGTTGCGCGCGAGACGATCGCGATCTTCGGCGATTACGACGTCGATGGCGCCACGTCGGCAGCACTCATGATCCTGCTGCTGCGCGATCTCGGCATCGAGGCGCGGCCGTACATCCCCGATCGGCTGATGGAGGGCTACGGCCCCTCGGGCGAGGCCTTGGTGCGGCTGGCGCAGGAGGGCGCATCGCTGATCGTCACCGTCGATTGCGGCGCGCAGGCGTTCGAGGCGCTGGAGATGGCGAAGGCGGCCGGGGTCGACGTGATCGTCGTCGATCACCACAAATGCGCCGCCGCGCTCCCGGTCGCGCACGCGCTCGTCAATCCTAACCGGCTCGACGAAGGCGAGGGCGCGGCGCACGGCCATCTCGCGGCGGTGGGCGTCGCCTTCCTGCTCGCCGCCGCGCTCGTGCGGACGCTGCGCAGCCGCGGCTTCTTCGCCGGTCGGCCCGAGCCGCGCCTGCTCGACCTGCTCGACATCGTCGCACTCGGCACCGTCGCGGACGTCGCCCAGCTCAAGGGCCTCAACCGCGCCTTCGTCGCGCAGGGTCTCAAGGTGATGGCGCAGCGCCGCAACATCGGCCTCGTCGCGCTGATCGAGGCCTCGCGCCTCACCCGCGCCCCCACCGCGACCGATCTCGGCTTCGCACTGGGACCCCGCATCAACGCCGGCGGCCGCGTCGGCCGCTCCGATCTCGGCGTCCGCCTGCTCACCACCCGCGATCCCGAGGAAGCCCGCCGCATCGCCGCCGAGCTCGATTGCCTCAACGAGGAACGCCGCGCGATCGAAGCGGGCGTGCAGGAGGCCGCCGAAGCGCAATGCGCAACCAAGGGCGATCGCGCGATTGCCGTCGTCGCAGGCGCGGGCTGGCATGCGGGCGTGATCGGCATCGTCGCGGGACGCCTCAAGGAAAAATTCGGCCGTCCCGCAATCGTGATCGCGCTCGACGGCGACGGCGTCGGCAAGGGGTCGGGCCGCTCGATCGCGGGGGTCGATCTCGGCGCTGCGGTGCTCGCCGCGAAGGATTCCGGCCTCCTCGTCGCGGGCGGCGGGCATGCGATGGCGGCGGGGCTCACCATCGCCGCCGACCGGATCGACGCCTTCGCCGACTTCCTCGAGGACCGCTTGGCCGAGCACGTCACCCGCTCGCTCGGTGAGCGCGCGCTGCTCCTCGACGCATTGCTCGCCCCGCGCGGGGTGACGCCGGATCTCGTCACCGCGCTCGATGGCGGGGGCCCCTACGGGATGGGCTGGCCCGCGCCGCGCGTCGCCGCGGGGCCCGTGCGCATCATCAAGGCCGACGTCGTGGGCAACGGCCATGTTCGCGCCATCGTTTCGGGCGAGGACGGCGGCAGCCTCAAAGCCGTCGCCTTCCGCCAAGCCGAAACCCCGCTCGGTCAGGCGCTGCTCGGCGCGCCGCCGCACCGCCGGCTATGGCTCGCGGGCCGCGCGAAGATCGACGATTGGGGTGCGAAACCTGCGGCCGAGCTCCACCTCGACGACGCCGCCTGGGCCGACTGAGCCGACGATTTCGCGCTCGCGGGCGGAACCGAACCAAGCCTTCCTCGCTTGCCATGTCACGAAGGAGAACCGAAGGCACATGGCGTACAACATCAAAGAGCCGGCGAAGGAATCGAATCTCGTCATTTTCGCCGCGCTCGCTGCCAATCTCGGCGTCGCGGTCGCAAAGTTCATCGCCGCGGGAATTTCGGGCTCCTCCTCGATGCTCACCGAGGGGTTCCACTCGGTGGTCGACAGCGGCAACCAGGTGCTCCTGCTCTACGGCAAGCACCGCGCGAAAAAGCCCGCCGACCACGACCATCCCTTCGGCTATGAACGCGAGCTCTACTTCTGGTCGTTCGTCGTCGCGATCCTGCTGTTCGCGGTCGGCGCCGGCGTGTCGGTGTACGAAGGCTATGTCCATCTCGTCCACCCGGAGGAACTGACCAGCGCGACGCTCAACTATATCGTGCTCGGCGTCGCCTTCGTCCTCGAGGCGGGCTCGTCGTGGATCGCGCTCAAGGAATTCATGAAGAGCAAGGGGCGGATGGGCTGGTGGCAGGCGATCCGCCACTCGAAGGACCCCTCCATCATCATCGTGCTGTTCGAGAATTCGGCGGCGCTGGCCGGGCTCGTCGTCGCCGCGATCGGCGTGTATTTGAGCCGCGCCCTCGACGAGCCCCGCATCGACGGCATCGCCTCGATCATCATCGGCCTTATCCTCGGCATCGTCGCCGCCTTGCTCGCGCGCGAGGCCAAGGGGCTGCTGATCGGCGAGCGCGCCGACAATGAGGTGATCCGCGGCGTTTACAGCGTCGTGGCCGGCCACCCTGGCGTGTCGGGGGTGAACCACGTCCGCACGCTCCACACCGGCCCCAATTCGGTGTTCGTCGCGCTGAGCGTCGATTTCGACGATGCGGTGACGATGGGCCGGGCCGAGACGCTGATCGAGGAGATCGAGGCCGGGCTCAAACAGGCGCTCCCGTCGCTTTCCACGATCTACATCCGCCCCGAAAAGGCCGAGAACGCGACCGTCGTCCCGCCGCCCGAGGTGCCGAAGCAATAGCGGCTCGATTCAGGCGGCCGTCCACCCGCCATCCATCGACAGGTTCGCGCCCGTGATCGCCTTCGCCTCGTCGCGGCACAGATAGAGCGCCAGGCTCGCCACCTGCTCGGGCGTGACGAACTCCTTAGTCGGCTGCGCGGCGAGGAGCACGTCGTTCACCACCTGCTCGCGCGTGAGCCCGCGCGAGGCCATCGTGTCGGGGATCTGCGCCTCGACCAGCGGCGTCCAGACATAGCCCGGCGAGATGCAGTTGACCGTGATTCCCCCCGTCGCGACCTCGAGCGCGAGCGTCTTGGTGAGCCCCGCAATGCCGTGCTTGGCCATCACATAGGCGCTCTTGTTGGGGCTCGCGACGAGGCTGTGCGCCGATGCGGTCGAGATGATCCGTCCCCATTTGTTCGCCTTCATGTGCGGCACCGCGGCGCGGTAGAGATACCAAGCGGACATCATGTTGATCTTGATGATCGCCTCGAAGTTTTCGGGCGGGAAATCCTCGATTCTGGCGACATGCTGGATGCCAGCATTGGCGACGACGATGTCCGGCCCGCCGAGCTCGGCATGGCACCGCGCGACCATCGCTTCGATCTCTTCCGGCCTGGTCATGTCGGCGTCGTCGTAGAGCGCCTTGCCGCTCGTCTTCTCGAGCTCGGCGCGCTCCGCCTCGATCGCCTCGGCGTCGCCGAAGCCGTTGAGCACGACCTGCGCGCCCTCGGCGGCGAGCGCCTTCGCGAGCGCAAGCCCGATCCCCGAGGTGGAGCCGGTGACGATGGCGGTCTTGCCCTTGAGGAACATGGCAGTCTCCCTGGATTGATACGGGCTGCGATGCCGCCGCGGGCCCGCACGATCAAGGCCGATTGCAACCCCGCCGCCCCTCGCGCATTCATCCGAACGACCATAAAAAAAGGGGCACAGGCGCCATGCGGCTCGACGATTTCGATCCCAACATCAATGTCGAGGACCAGCGCGGCAGCGGCGGGTTCGGCGGTTTGGGCGGCGGCGGCGGACTGTTCTTCCTCTTGCCGCTGATCGGCAGCCGCTTCGGCTGCGGCGGGATCGTGGTGGTGCTGATCCTGTTCGCGGTGTTCGGCGGGCTCGGCAATCTTGGCGGGCTGATCGGCGGCGGCAGCCAGGCGCCGACGCAGCAGGCGTCGCAATCGGGCGGCACCGCCGCGCAGCAGGCCTGCATGGTCGATACGCGCAGCCGCATCGCGTGCGACGCCTTCAGCTCGGCGAACCAGACCTGGGCGTCGATCTTCCGCCAGTCGGGCATTCCGTACCAGGCGCCCAAGCTCGTCTTCTATTCAGGGCGTGGCCGTTCGGGTTGCGGCGCGGCGCAGGCGGCGATGGGGCCGTTCTACTGCCCGACCGATCAGGGCATCTATCTCGACACAAGCTTTTTCGCCGAGCTCCAGAACCGCTTCGGCGCGCAGGGCGATTTCGCGCAGAATTACGTGATCGCGCACGAATTCGGCCATCACATCCAGAATCTGCTCGGCACCTCGGACCAGGTCCAGCAGCAGATGGCGCAATCGAGCCGGGTCGAAGGCAACGCGCTGTCGGTCCGCCTCGAGCTCCAGGCCGATTGCTATGCCGGCGTGTGGGGCGCCGCCAACCGCGCGCGGCTCGATCCCGGCGATATCGAGGAAGGCCTCACCGCCGCCGCCGCGATCGGGGACGACACGCTCCAGCGCGAATCCCAAGGCCGCGTCGTGCCGGACAGCTTCACCCACGGCAGCTCGGCAAACCGCATGCAGTGGCTGCGCACCGGCCTCAAAACGGGCGATCCGGCGGCGTGCAGCACCTTCGACGGCCCGGTGTGACATTCTCGGCCGTCATGCCGGACGCGTATTCCGGCATCCACGGTAGCGAAAGACCGCAGCGCCCGTCTTTCGTGCAACAGTGGACCCCGGAAACCAGTCCGGGGTGACAATTGGTTGGTTATTCGGAAACCACGCGCTCCGATTCCCCGTGCAACGCCCAGAAATCCCGCACCGGCTCCCCCGAGAGCCTTCCCGCCAACACCGCGAGATGCGAGCGCCACCCCGCCGCCGTCCCGTGCCGCATGGCCGCATCGCCGATCCCGGTATGCGTCAGCACCAGCCGGGTCTTCTCGCCCTCGGCCGACAATTCGAACCGCGCTATCCCGTTCCTGCCCTCGCCCCAGGTGATCGCGAGCAGGTGTGGCGGGTCGATCGCCACCACCTGCTCGTGCGAGGTCGCGCCCTTCCACCGCGCATAGTCCTCCGGATAGGGCACCGAATCGGCCGACAGATTATCGTGGTCGAACACGAGGTCCGCCGCCCCGCCCTCGCGCAACTCGATCTCCCCGCCCGCGAACCACAATTTGCGCTTCTCGGGCTCGACCAGCCACGCCCATACCGTCTCGACGGCCGCGTCGAGCACCCGCTCGAAGCGCAGCATCCCGCCGTCTGCATCCGAGATCACGTCATCCATGCGCCGTCTCCACCAGGCCCGCCAGCCCCGCGAGGATGCTCGTCCATCCCTCGCGCGTACGCTCCTCATAGGCCGCCCAGGCCGGGTCCATCTCGTGGATCAGCGTGAGCACGCAGCCGTCGTCCTCGCGCACGATCTTGATCGTCACCCGCGTCCATTCGCCCTCGGCCGCAGGATCGGCGGCGAACAGGAAGACGAGCCGGCGCGGCCGTTCGATCACCTCGAACCGCAACCGATGCCGCGCCTCGCCGGCTGCGCGCCGCTCGACGATCAGCGCGTCGCCACCCACCCGCGCGTCGATCTCGACGGTCGTCATGTCGCCGCCGGGGGTTGCGAACAGAAATTGCCGCGCCTGTTCGGGATCGAGCCACGCATCGAACACGCGTTTGGGCGTCGCCGCGAACGCCCGCCGCACCGTCAGCACCACCGGCTCGCTCATTGCGCCGCCTCCTCCGCCAGCATCGCTTCGAGCCGATCGAGGCTCGTCGTCCAGAACCGCTCCCATTGCCGGAGCCACGCCTCGGCCTCGGCAAGCCGTTCGGCACGCAGCCGACAGAGCTGCCGTCGCCCCTCCTTCCGCCGCTCGATCAACCCCGCGCGCTCGAGCACCCCGACGTGCTTCGCCGCCCCTGCAAAGCTCATCGCATAGGGGGCCGACAATTCTCCCACGCTCCGCTCGCCGAGCGCCAATGCCGCCAACATCCCTCTGCGTGTCGGATCGGCGAGCGCGGCAAAGGTGGCGTCGAGTCGTTGTTCAACCATTCGGTTATATTTAGCGCTGGAAGCAGATTGGTCAACCATGCGGTTGAACGAAGGTGGCGATCAGGCGCGGAAAACCAGCGACAGGTTGTTGGCCGGCATCTCGACCAATCGCTCGAAGGTGAAGCCCGCTTTTCCCGCCTCGGCACGCACGTCTTCGACTCGGCGCAGGCCCCAGCACGGATCGTGCGCCCTGAGTGACGCGTCGAACGCCTCGTTGCTTGGCGCGGTGGGCGCGTCGTCGCGGCGATAGGCGCCGTAGAGGACGAGGGGTGCGCCGCTGGCGAGTATCCGCGCCGCGCCTGCGAAAAGCCCGAGCGTCGCCTCCCACGGGCTCACATGGATCATGTTGATGCACACCACGGCATCGGCGCGGTCGATCGGCCAGTCGGGCGCAGAGGCGTCGAGATCGAGTGGCGGACGGACGTTGGCGAGGCCCGTCGTCCACACGACGATCGAGTCGCGCGCCTGTGCGTCCGGGTCGCTCGGCTGCCAGGTCTGGGCCGGAAACTCGCGCGCGAAATGCGCGCAATGCTCACCGGTGCCGCTCGCCACCTCAAGGATGAGGCCGGTGACGGGCAGCGCGTTCATCAGCACGCGCGCGATCGCCTCGCGGTTGCGCCGGGTGGCGGGCGCGTGCTGCCGCGGCCCGCCTTCGCTCCCGTCGAGCCAGGGGCGCTCGCTGACCATGCGCTTTACTCCGCCGCCTCGGCGAGGTCGGGGTCGGTCCACACCAGCACCGGTTTGCGCGCGGCGAGCGTCTCGTCGAGCCGGCGGCGCGGCGCGAAGTGCGGCGCGGTCTTGAGTGCCGGATCGCCGGCTTTCGCGCGCTCCGCCACCGAACGCAGCGCGCCGATGAACTGATCGAGCACCGCCTTCGATTCGGTCTCGGTCGGCTCGACCAGCATCGCGCCGTGGACGACGAGCGGGAAATACATCGTCATCGGATGGAAGCCCTCGTCGATCAGCGCCTTGGCGATGTCGAGCGTGGTGAAGCCTTCGGCCAGCCCCTCGTCGGAGAACAACGCTTCGTGCATGCATGGCCCGCTGCCGCCGAACGGCGCGTCGAGCACGTCGTCGAGGCTGCGCAGGATGTAGTTGGCGTTGAGCACCGCATCCTCGGCGACCTGCTTCAACCCGTCCGCGCCGTGGCTCAGAATGTACGCAAGCGCGCGCGTGAACATCCCCATCTGGCCATGAAACGCGGTCATCCGGCCGAAGCTGTCGGGATGGTCCTCGCCGACCGTCTCCTCCTCGATCAGGCGGATATACCCGTCCTCGTAGCGCGCGGTGAAGGGCAAAGGCCCGAACGGCGACAGCGCCTCCGAAAGCACCACCGGCCCCGAGCCCGGCCCGCCGCCGCCGTGCGGGGTCGAGAAGGTCTTGTGGAGATTGATGTGCATCGCATCGACGCCGAGGTCGCCGGGCCGCACGCGTCCGACGATCGCGTTGAAGTTCGCGCCGTCGCAATAGACGTAGCCGCCCGCGTCATGCACCGCGTCCGAGATCGCCTTCATGTCGCGCTCGAACAGGCCGCAGGTGTTCGGATTGGTAATCATCACCGCGGCGACGTCCGGCCCGAGCCGGCGCTTGAGCGCTTCCAGATCGACGCGGCCCTCGGCGGTCGCGGGGATGTCCTCGACGGTGAAGCCCGCGAACGCCGCGGTCGCGGGGTTCGTGCCGTGCGCGCTTTCGGGGACGAGGACGACCTTGCGGTGTCCCTCGCCGCGCTTCTCGAGCGCCGCCTTGATGCACAAGATGCCGCACAATTCGCCGTGCGCGCCCGCCTTGGGGCTCATCGCGACGCCGT
>CAMLGC010000005.1 GCA_946479505.1 uncultured Sphingomonadaceae bacterium | reverse complement strand
ATTGCAGCGCACGACCGCCCGAGACGATCACCTTGGCGCTGGTGAGCTCGGGGCGCTCCAATTTGGCGATCTCCTCGCCTGCGAAGGTCGAAAGGCCCTGGTCGCCGGTGCCCGCGACCTTCTCGATCTCGGCCGATCCGCCCTCGGCCGCCGCTTTGTCGAACGCGGTGGTGCGGACGGTAAGCACGAGCTTGTTGTCGCTGGTCTTCACCGTCGCAATCGCGTTGCCGGCGTAGATTGGGCGGGTGAAGGTGTCGTCACCCTCGACCGAGAGGATATCCGACACCTGCATCACGTCGAGCAGCGCCGCGACGCGCGGGGCGATGTTCTTGCCCGTCGTGGTGGCGGGGGCGACAAACGCGTCGTGATCGCCCATCAGGTCGACGACCAGCGGCGCGACGTTCTCGGCGAGCGCGTGTGCGTAAGTCGCATCGTCGGCGACGTGGACCTTGCCCACGTTCGCGATCTTCGCCGCCTCGGCGGCGACGCCGTCCATGCCTTCACCCGCGACCAGCAGGTGGACCTCGCCCAGCTTGGCGGCCGCGGTGACCGCCGACAACGTGGCGTCCTTGACGGCCTTGCCGTCATGCTCGACCCAGACCAGCGTCTTCATTTCGCGACTCCCATTGCCTTGAGCTTGGCAACCAACTCATCGACGTCCGCCACCTTGATGCCCGCGGTGCGCTTGGGCGGTTCGGCAACCTTGGCGACGGTGAGGCGCGGCGCCACGTCGACGCCGTAATCGGCCGGCGTCTTCTGCGCCATCGGCTTCGACTTGGCCTTCATGATGTTGGGCAAGCTCGCGTAGCGCGGCTCGTTGAGGCGCAGGTCGGTGGTGACGATCGCAGGCAGCTTGAGATCGTCGGTCTCGAGCCCGCCATCGACCTCGCGGGTCACCTTTGCACGCCCGTCGGCGATCTCGACCTTCGAGGCGAAGGTGCCCTGGCCCCAGCCGAGCAGCCCCGCGAGCATCTGGCCGGTCTGGCCCATGTCGTCGTCGATCGCCTGCTTGCCGAGGATCACCAGTTCGGGGCTTTCCTCCTCGACGATCTTGGCGAGGATCTTGGCGACGCCGAGCGGCTCGACCTTGTCGTCGGTCTGCACCAGGATCGCACGGTCGGCGCCCATCGCGAGCGCGGTGCGCAGCGTTTCCTGGCATTTGGCCTCGCCGATCGAGACCGCGACGATCTCGCTGACGGCGCCCTTTTCCTTCAAGCGGATCGCTTCCTCGACCGCGATTTCGTCGAAGGGGTTCATGCTCATCTTGACGTTGGCGAGATCGACGCCCGAGCCGTCGGCCTTCACCCGCGGCTTGACGTTGTAGTCAAGCACACGCTTGACCGGCACCAGCACTTTCATCTCCAGCGTCCTCCGCTCGTCTGTTTGTCGCCGTTTCCGGGCGCGGTGTGGCGCCTCCTTGGCGATTTTACGCCAGTGTCGCAAGTCGGGTATGGAAACCCCCGTCGTCGTAATGGTATTCCCGCTTGCCTCTCGCCATGCCCAACGAAAAGGAACCGCGACGTATCCGTTGACGAGGAACGTCGATAGGGATTGGCCAATCGATGAACAACCGCAGGAAATGCCATGATCGCCGCACTATTGCTGAGCCTGACCGGCACGATCGGCTTGGAGGCGTCGGACCCATGCGAAGGAGCTACCACGCCCGACGTCAATGCGTGCCTCGCCGGGCAATTCGAGAAATCCAAGCAGCGGCTCGATCGTTATCTCACGGCGGCTCTGGGCCGACATCGCATCGACGAAGAGGCGGCCGTTCGACTCGGTATAACGGCGTCGCAGGAGGCTTTCGAAACGTATCGGTCGATCGAATGCGCAACGGTTTACGAAAACTGGAAAGGAGGCACGATCCGAGGGGCCATGAACCTCTCGTGCGAAATCGCCCTTACCGATCAACGGACGCACACCGTGTGGCAAAATTGGCTCCGGTACATGGACAGCACGCCCCCGATTCTACCAGAACCGGGGGCGACCGAATGAGCGCGAACGGTCCGCCCTATCAGGCCGCGACCTGACGGACCTCGGCCACGATCTTCTTGGCGGCGTCGCCGAGATCGTTGGCCGGGACGATCGCGAGGCCGGAATTGGCGAGGATCTCCTTGCCCTTTTCGACATTGGTGCCTTCGAGCCGAACGACGAGCGGCACCGAGAGGTTCACTTCCTTCGCCGCGGCGACGATGCCGTCGGCGATGATGTCGCAGCGCATGATGCCGCCGAAGATGTTGACGAGGATGCCCTTCACGTTGGGATCGCCGAGGATGATCTTGAACGCCGCGGTCACCTTCTCCTTGTTGGCGCCGCCGCCGACGTCGAGGAAGTTGGCGGGGAATTCGCCGTTCAACTTGATGATGTCCATCGTCGCCATCGCGAGCCCGGCGCCGTTGACCATGCAGCCGATATTGCCGTCGAGCTTGATGTAGGCGAGGTCGTATTTGCTCGCCTCGAGCTCGGCCGGGTCCTCCTCGGTCTCGTCGCGCAGTTCGGCCAGGTCCTTGTGGCGGAACATCGCGTTCGAATCGAAGCCGACCTTGGCATCGAGCACCATCAGCTTGCCGTCGTCGGTGACGGCGAGCGGGTTGATCTCGATCTGCGCGGCGTCGGTGCCGAGGAAGGCGTCATAGACCTTGCCCGCGAGGCGTTGCGCCTGCTTCGCGAGATCGCCGGTGAGGCCGAGCGCGTCGGCGACCGCGCGGCCGTGGTGCGGCATGAAGCCGGTCGCGGGATCGACGTCGAAGGTGGCGATCTTCTCCGGCGTGTCGTGGGCGACGGTTTCGATGTCCATCCCGCCCTCGGTAGAGACGACGAAGGCGACGCGGCCCGTGGCGCGATCGACCAGCAATGCGAGGTAGAATTCCTTGGCGATGTCGACGCCGTCGGTGACGTAGAGGCGGTTGACCTGCTTGCCCGCTTCGCCCGTCTGCACCGTCACCAGCGTATTGCCGAGCATGTCCTTGGCGGCGGCGCGGACCTCCTCCTCGGTCTTCGCGAGGCGGACACCGCCCTTGGCGTCAGGCCCCAATTCCTTGAACTTGCCCTTGCCGCGGCCGCCGGCGTGAATCTGCGCCTTCACCACGTAGAGCGGCCCCGGCAGCTTCTTCGAGGCCTCAACCGCTTCCTCGACGCTCATCGCGGGAGTGCCGGCGGGGACGGGCACGCCGAACGTCGCGAGCAGCTCCTTGGCCTGATATTCGTGGATGTTCATGGGGAATGCCTGTCCTTCGCGGGGATGGGGAGTCGCGGGGCGCTAAAGCACAGGCGAAGGCGCGAATCCACCCCAAAGAGGCGCTCATGCTAATGCGAACGATGTGCGATATGGAGGATTTGGATGCACTCCGGCGGCGAGGTTTGTGTCGCCCGTCAGGGATGGCCTCACAGATCGTGCCTTCTCGGCAACGTAGCGGCACCTCATCCTTCGTCATGCGGGCGTGTTCGTAAAGGCTCCGCTCCGCCGGAGGCGTTGAGGTCCGTGCAATCGAGATTTCGAGCGCTATATTCGAGGACATGAACCCCCTGGCCGGCCTTCTGCTTTTCGTCGCAACGGTGATCGCGATGGAGGGGGTCGCCTATGCCGCGCATCGCTGGGTGATGCACGGGCCGGGCTGGTTTCTTCATGCCAGCCATCACCGCGCTCGCACGGGCCGCTTCGAGGCAAACGATCTCTACGCGGTGGTCTTCGCGATCCCGTCGATCGTGCTGCTCCTGGGCGGTGTCCGGCTCGGCTGGTGGCCGGGCTGCATCTGGATCGGTGCGGGGGTCGCCGCCTATGGGGCAATCTACTTCGGCTTCCACGACGTGATCGTCCACCGGCGCATTCCGCACCGGCTGCTGCCGCGTTCGCGCTATTTCAAGCGCATCGTCCAGGCGCATCGGCTCCATCACGCGGTCGAAAGCAAGCGCGGCACGGTGAGCTTCGGCTTCCTCTTTGCGCCGCCGGCGCAAGCGCTCAAGGCCGAGCTGCGAGCGCGGCGGGAGGCAGCGCGGTGAGCGCGCTCGACCGGATCGGCCGCGTGCTTGTGCTCGTCCTGAGTACGCTTGCGACGCTCTCGATCGTCGCGTCGCTGGTATCGGTCTCGACACCGGCCGCCCCGGACAATGCCGAACGCGGCGAGGTGGAGATCGCGATCGAGCCGGAACCGCCGCGCGCCGTCTCCACCCCATCGGCCGAGCGAGCGACACCGGCAGCGTCGATGGATGTTGGTGTCGGGCCGGCTCGAACCGCCGAGAAGCGCGGCTCGCAGGAGACCGCCAGATGGCTGCAAGCGCTCACCTATGCGGTGCTCGGGCTCGCGGGGTTCGTCGCGGCTCTGACGATCGTCGCGATGCGGGCGGCCGCACACCTTGGCGCGATCGCCGATCGCCGCTAAGCGTGTCGCGTCCGTTTGTTTTCAGGGTCCTGTACCGATGAGTCCGACGCATCCCGGCTCCGGCGGCCTCGACAACAATCGCCGCGCCTTGCGCAAGCCCGTGCGGCTGCGGGCGCAGCTTCGCGACCGCGGCACCACCAAGTTCGAGATCGACGTGATCGATCTGTCGACCAGCGGCTTTCGTGCCGAGACGAGCTTCACCTTGTGGGAGGGCCATACCGTGTGGCTGACGCTGCCGGGGCTCGCCGCGCTCGAGGCGAAGGTCGCATGGCGCGATGGCTTCCGCTACGGTTGCGCCTTCGAGCGCCCCCTCCACCCCGCAGTGTTCGATCACATCGTCCGGCTGAGCGAAGCCTAGTCGAACAGGCTTGAGACGGAGGCTTCGTCGGCGATGCGGCGGATCGCCTCGGCGAGCAGCGGCGCGATCGTCAGGTGGCGGATGCGATCCGATCCGCGGATCACCTCGTGGCTGCCGATCGAATCGGTGATGACGAGTTCGCGCAACTGCGAGCCCTCGACGCGCGCCACCGCACCGCCCGAGAGCACCCCGTGCGTGCAATAGGCGGCGACCTCCGCCGCCCCCGCCTGCTTGAGCGCGGCGGCGGCGTTGCAGAGCGTGCCCGCCGAATCGACGATGTCGTCGATCAGGATGCAGAAGCGGCCCTCGACCTCGCCGATGATGTTCATCACCTCCGATTCGCCAGCGCGCTCGCGGCGCTTGTCGACGATCGCGAGCGGGGCGTTGTCGAGTCTTTTGGCGAGTGCCCGCGCGCGCACCACGCCGCCGACATCGGGCGAGACGACCATCAGATTGTGATCGGCGAAGCGCGCCTTGATGTCCGCGGACATGACGGGCGCGGCGTAGAGATTGTCGGTGGGGATGTCGAAGAAGCCCTGGATCTGCCCGGCGTGGAGATCGACCGAGAGCACGCGGTCGGCGCCCGCGGTCGTCACGAGATTGGCGACCAGCTTGGCCGAGATTGGGGTGCGCGGCCCCGGCTTGCGATCCTGCCGGGCGTAGCCGAAATAGGGGATGACGGCGGTGATCCGCTTGGCCGACGCGCGCCGGAGCGCGTCGATCATGATGAGCAGCTCCATCAGGTTGTCGTTCGCGGGGAAGCTGGTCGACTGGAGCACGAACACGTCCTCGCCGCGGACGTTCTCGAGGATTTCGACGAAAATCTCCTCGTCGGCGAAGCGGCGCACATTGGCCTGGGTGAGCGGCAGCTCGAGATAGTCGGCGATCGCCTGGGCGAGCGGCAGGTTGGAATTGCCGGCCATCAATTTCATCTGTGGTGCTCCCGCGGTCCTGCGCGCCTCTTAGGCCGAGCGTTCCGACTCGAAAAGGGGGCATTGCCGCGTCGTGCAGGGCTGATAGAGCGCTGCCATGACCGTCATCACCCGCTTCGCGCCCTCGCCGACCGGTCGGCTGCATGTCGGCAACATCCGCACCGCGCTCCACAATTGGCTGTGGGCGCGCAAGGAGGGTGGGCGATTCCTGCTCAGGATCGACGATACCGATTCCGAACGGAGCGAGGAGCGTTTCGTCGAGGCGATTCGGGACGATCTCGGCTGGCTCGGACTGGTGCCCGACAGGGAGGAGCGGCAGTCGGCGCGATTTGCGCTTTACGAGGCGCGGTTCGAGGAACTGCGTGCCGCGGGTCGGCTCTATCCTGCATATGAAACCGCGCAGGAACTGGAGCTCAAGCGCAAGATTGCGCTCGGGCGCGGGCTGCCGCCGATCTACGACCGCGCGGCGCTGAAGCTCTCCGACGCCGACAAGGCGCGATTCGAGGCCGAGGGCGTGGCGCCGCATTGGCGTTTCCGGCTCGACCATGACCGGCCCATCGAATGGCACGACCTGATCCGCGGCGCCCAGCATGTCGACCCCGCGACGATGAGCGATCCCGTGGTGCGCCGCGCCGACGGGTCGTGGCTCTACATGCTGCCTTCTGCGATCGACGATATCGACATGGGCATCACCCATGTCGTGCGCGGCGAGGACCATGTTTCGAACACCGCGCTACAGCTACAGATGTTCGAGGCGATGGGCGCGGCGCCTCCCGCCTTCGCGCACGAAGCGCTGCTGGTCGGGAGCGAAGGCAAGCTGTCGAAGCGGCTGGGTTCGGTGGGGATCGAATCGTTCCGGGAAGCAGGCATCGAGCCCGAGGCGGTGGTCGCGCTGCTTGCACGGATCGGGACGAGCGATCCGGTCGAAGCGGTCGTCGACGTCGAGCCGCTGGTCGAGAGTTTCGATTTCGCCCGCTTCGGCCGGGCGCCGGCGCGGTTCGACGAAGGCGAGCTCGCCGCGCTCAGCACCCGGATCGTCCACCAGCTTTCCTATCCGCGCGTGGCCGAAGCGCTGCCCGCGGGGATGGACGAAGCGGCGTGGGAAGCGGTGCGGCCGAACCTCGCCCGACTTTCCGATGCCGCCGATTGGTGGCACGTGATCGAAGGACCGGTCGAACCGGCCGCGGCCGAAGAAGACCGGATTTTCCTTACCGAAGCGCGTGCGGCCGCCGAGACGATCGACTGGTCGGGCGACCCCTGGCATGCGCTGACGGGCGCTCTCAAGGAGAGCACCGGGCGCAAGGGCAAGGCGCTGTTCCTGCCGCTGCGCCGCGCGCTCACGGGGCGCGACTCGGGACCCGACATGGCGCAGCTCCTCCCCCTCATCGGCCGCAAGCGCGCGCTGGAGCGACTCGGCAGCCTCTGATTCGCCCGGGGCGGCTCGTGGGCTTCGCCCGCACCCGTTAAAGCTTCTTCCTGTCGCGCTGGATATGTTGTATCATCGCCAGCGGTCGACGCCCAAGAAGCGCGCCGCGTCCAAGCAGGCAATGCGAAGGAGAGGCAGATGTACGCGGATCGGTATGCGAGCTCGAAACGGTTCAAATCCGGCAGCATGGGATTGGCGATCGCCATCAACGGCGCGGTGGTCGGCGCGCTGATCTTCTCGGCGCCGGTGATCGAACGGCTGAAGCCGCCGACCGCGATCGACATCTTCTCGGTACCGGAGCCGCCCCCGCCCGAGCCGCTGCCCACTCCGCAACCGCAGCCAAGGGCCAATCCGGCGCCTGAGCATATCGACCTCGTCGAAAAGCCCGTCATCGACGTGACGCCGCCGACACCGGGGCCGATCCTCGTCGACATCGGCCCGTCTGTCGGCACGATCGGCGGCACCGGCACCGAGCCGGTCAAGGTCGATCCGCTGCCGCCCGCCCCGCCGCTCGTCGGCGCCGAGATCGATCCGCGCTATGCCGGCGCACTGCAGCCGGCCTATCCCGCCGCCGAGCGCCGCGCGGGCAACCAGGGCCGCGTCGTCGTGCGGGTGCGCATCGGGGTGGATGGGCGCGTCAAGGAGGTGCAGCGGGTCTCTGCGACGAGCGACGCTTTCTTCGAGACGACGCGGCGCCAGGCGCTCGCGCGCTGGCGGTTCGCGCCCGCGACGCGCGGCGGCATTCCGCAGGAAAGCTGGAAGACCATGGCGATCCGCTTCGTGTTGCGCGACTGACCCGACCCGCCCGGGGCTGGCCTCCGCCGCCCCGGGCCCCTATCTTGGAGCGCGATGCGACTCCTGCGTTTCCTTTCGCCGCTCGGCGCCTATCGCGATCTCAGGCGATTCCTCGTCCAGCGCCATCCGCACCAATTGCTGTTCGCGATGCTGGCAGTGGTGCTGACGACGCTGCTGATCGCGGGCTTCTACAAGGATTCGCGGGTCGAAATGCCGTACAAGCGCCACATCATCTATGTGAAGCAATGGCCGCTCGATCGCAGCGAGGCCGAGATTCTGGCGCAGCAGAAGATCGACATGAAGAAGAAGGCCAAGCGGATGGCCGAGATCGAGGCTGCTCGGAAGAAGCGCCAGGAGGCCTTCCAGCGACTCGACAATCAGCTCGACGCGTGGGGCCTCTGAGCGAGAAGCGCGCCGATACGCGGTGGATGGGCGTCGCCCTGGCGCTCGCCGAACGCGGTCGCGGGCAGACCGCGCCCAACCCCAATGTCGGCTGCGTGATCGTGAAGGATGGTCGCGTCGCGGGGCGCGGTTGGACGCAGCCCGGCGGACGGCCGCATGCCGAGGCGATGGCGCTGACGCAGGCGGGCGCCGCCGCGCGCGAAAGCACTGTCTATGTGACGCTCGAGCCCTGCGCCCACACCAGCGAGCGCGGGCCGGCCTGTTCGATGCTGCTCGCCGAGGCGGGCGTGGCGCGGGTGGTGATGGCGCTCGGCGATCCCGATCCGCGCACCGACGGCGCAGGAATCGCGCGACTTTGCGCGGCTGGTGTCCACATTACGACCGGCGTTCGTACAGAGGAGGCGCGCCGCACAATGGCGGGCTTCCTCGCGCGGCAGGCGCTGGGTCGGCCGTATGTCACGCTCAAGCTCGCGATCTCGCTCGACGGGTGCATCGCGCTTGCATCGGGAGAGAGTCGGTGGATCACCGGCCGCGACGCGCGGGCACACGCCCACCTGGAGCGCGCGCGGCACGAGGCGATCCTGGTGGGGCGCGGGACGTGGGAAACCGACCGGCCCCGGCTCGACGTGCGGTTGCCGGGACTGGAGGAGCGCGCGCCCCGACGGGTCATCCTCGCCTCGCGCGACTCCCGCGATAGCCGGGACGACGACGCGTTGTGGATTGGCTCTCCAGCCGAAATTGCGGCTCTTCCCGATGTCGACCACCTCCTCGTCGAAGGAGGCGCCGCGACAGCGTCCTCCTTCCTCGCCGTCGATCTGGTCGATCGCCTGCTCCTCTATCGCGCGCCGATCCTGATCGGCGGCGGCACGCCAGCGCTCGGTGAGATCGGTCTCCTTCACCTCGCCGATGCGCACGGGCGTTGGCGGCGTGTCGACGCGCGCGCGCTTGGCAGCGACCGGCTCGAGGTTTACGAGCGCGCCAGGGAGCCGGCATAGTGTTTACGGGAATCATCAGCGACATCGGCACGATCACCGCCGTCGAGCAGCGCGGCGACCTGCGCGTGCGGATCGCGACCGCCTACGACACCGCCACGATCGATCTGGGCGCGTCGATCGCCTGCTCGGGCGTGTGCCTGACCGTGGTCGACAAATCTGCTCCCGGAGGGCCAGGCTGGTTTGCGGTCGATGTCTCGGCCGAAACGGCATCGCGCACCGCGCGGGGTCAGTGGACCGAAGGTCGCCGACTCAATCTGGAGCGCGCGATGCGGCTCGGCGACGAACTGGGCGGGCATATCGTCACGGGCCATGTCGATGGCGTGGGCGAGGTGAGCGATCTTGTCGACGACGGCGATTCGACGCGCCTCACGGTCACCGCCGGGCCCGAGATCGCCGCCTATGTCGCGCCGAAGGGCTCGATCACGCTCGACGGCATCTCGCTCACGGTCAATTCGGTCGAGGACAAGGACGGCCGCGTCGCAATCGGGCTCAACATCATCCCGCACACCGCCGCCGTTACCACCTTCGACGCGCTCGAGCTGAACCGTTCGGTCAATATCGAGATCGACGTCCTCGCCCGCTATCTTCACCGCATGGAGCAGGTTCGTGGCCATTCCTAATCCCAAGCTCGCGCATCTGCGCCACGGCTTCCTTTCCAGCCCCGAAGAGCTGATCGACGAGGCGCGCAACGGCCGCATGTTCATCCTCGTCGATGACGAGGACCGCGAGAACGAGGGCGATCTCGTCATCCCCGCGCAGATGGCGACCCCCGACGCGATCAACTTCATGGCGATGCACGGGCGCGGGCTGATCTGCCTCGCGCTCACCAAGCAACGCGTCGATGCCTTGGGACTCGACCTGATGAGCCGCAAGAACGCGACCCGGCACGAGACCGCCTTCACCGTCTCGATCGAGGCGCGCGACGGCGTGACGACGGGCATCTCGGCGGCCGACCGCGCGCGCACCATCGCGGTCGCAATCGACGCGTCGAAGAGCGCGGACGAGATCGTGACGCCGGGCCACGTCTTCCCGCTCGTCGCGCGCGACGGCGGCGTGCTGGTGCGCGCGGGCCATACCGAGGCGGCGGTCGACGTCGCGCGGCTGGCGGGGCTCAATCCTTCGGGGGTGATCTGCGAGATCATGAACGAGGACGGCACGATGGCGCGGCTCGACGATCTCGTGCCGATCGCGCAGCGCCACGCCCTCAAGATCGGCACGATCCGCGATCTCATCGCCTATCGCCGCCGCCACGACCATCTCGTCGAGCGCCGCGCGGAGGCGCGCTTCACCAGCCGTTGGGGCGGCGACTGGAACGCGATCACCTTCTTCAACAAGGCCGAAGGCACCGAGCAGATCGCGCTGGTGAAGGGCAAGATCGATCCGGAGAAGCCCACGCTGGTGCGGATGCACGTGCTGTCGCCGTTCAGCGACATTTTCGGCGAGGGCGGCGGGCGCGGCGACATGCTGCGGCGGTCGATGGAGATGATCGGCGCGGAAGGGGCGGGGGTGGTCGTGCTGCTCGCGAGCCAGCGCGGCGACGCTTTCACCCGCGCCGTTCGGGCGAAGGCGGGCGAGCTCAAGCCCGCCGACATGGACGAATTGCGCGACTATGGCGTCGGCGCGCAGATTCTGACCGAGCTCGGGATCGAGGAGATGGTGCTGCTCACCAACACGCACCATACGTTGGTCGGGCTCGACGGCTACGGGCTGTCGATCGTGGGCGAGCGCCCCATCGCCGACCCGGAAGCGCAGTGATGGCGCATATTCTGATCGTCGAGGCGCGCTTCTACGAGCACCTCAACGACCTGCTTCTCCAAGGCGCGCGGGCCGCAATCGAGGCGGCGGGGCATAGCCACGAGACGATCACCGTGCCCGGCGCGCTCGAGGTGCCCGGGGCGGTCGCGCTGGCGAGCGAGAGCGGGCGGTTCGACGCCTATGTCGCGCTCGGCGTCGTGATCCGGGGCGAGACCTACCATTTCGAGATCGTCGCGGGCGAAAGCGCGCGCGGGCTGATGGCGCTCGCCATGGACGGGCTTGCGATCGGCAACGGCATCCTGACGGTCGAGAACGAGGCCCAGGCGCTCACTCGCGCCCGGCCGGACGAAAAGGACAAAGGCGGCGAGGCGGCCAAGGCGGCGCTCGCGATGCTGGCGCTGCGCGAGCGGTTCGGCTGATGCGCGCGCCGGTGTTGTTCACCGACCGGCTGATGCTGCGGCCGCCCAACGGCGAGGATCTCGACGGCTGGGCGGCGATGTATGCCGACCGGGAGGCGATGCGCTTCCTGGGCGGCCCGGTCGGGCGCGAACAGGCGTGGCGACAATTGTGCGAACGTGCCGGCGCGTGGATGGTCAACGGCTTCTCGATGTTTTCGGTGATCGAGCGCGCAACGGGTGCCTGGGTCGGGCGGATCGGGCCGTGGCAGCCCGAGGGTTGGCCGGGCACCGAGGTGGGCTGGGGCGTGGCGCCGGGCTTCGCGGGTCGCGGGTACGCCTATGAGGCGGCGTGCGCAGCGATGGACTATGCGGTGGATGTGCTCGGCTGGACCGAGATCATCCACACGATCGCGCCGGACAATATCCGGTCGATCCGCCTCGCCGAACGGCTCGGCTCCGCCAATCGCGGTCCGACCCACCTGCCCCCGCCGCTCGATGAGGTGCGCGTCGATGCGTGGGGGCAGAGCGCACAGGAGTGGAAGGCGCGCGTCGGGTGAGGATGGAGGCGCCGCCGCAGCGCTACCGCGTCGTCGAGCAGGATCGGCGGCTCAAGGTGATCGACACCTGGACCGAGACTGCGCCGCCGCCCGTGACCACCCCGACAAGGATTGCTCGCGCGCGCCCGGGGATGCGCACGCTCAACTTCGGCGGCACCGCCGCGCTGACGACGCGGCGCTGGTATGATGACAAGGGCCCGCGCACGCTGACGCTCGATCCGGCCGCCGCAGCGCTCGTGTCGCGCGTGCGACTTGGCGCGATCGTCCTCGCTTTTGCCTATGTCGTGCTGGCGATCGCCTGGCCCGGAGCACTGGTGTTGCTCGCGCTCGTCTTCCAGCCCAAGCTGTGGAAGGGCGCGCGCGAGCGGGTGACGTCGTGGCTCGACCGGTTCGAGCCGGGCTGAGCAGCGCTACTCGGCCGCGACGCTGTCGAGCGCCGGATAATCGACATAGCCCTCCGCCCCTTGCGTGTAGAAGGTGGCCGGCCGGGGTTCGTTGAGCGGCGCGCGCGCGCGGAACCGCGTCACCAGATCGGGATTGGCGATATAGGGCCGGCCATAGGCGATTGCGTCCGCCCGGCCGTCGTCGAGCTCGGCCTGGCCGTCCTCGATCCCATAATCGGAATTGAGCGCCAGCGGGCGGGTGAAGGCGGCGCGGATCGACGGAACCAGATCGCGCTCGCCCTTGCGGAAGCTGCTGTCGGGGCGCGAGGCGCGCATTTCGAGGAAGGCGATGCCGAGCCGGTCGAGCTCGGCCGCGGCGGCGACGAACAGGGCTTCGGGGTCGCTGTCCTCGGCGCCGTTGACGCCGTCATTGGGCGACAGCCGCACGGCGACGCGGTCGGCGCCGACCGCGTCGATCAGCGCCTGCGTCGCCTCGGACAGCAGGCGAATGCGGTTCTCGATCGGCCCGCCGTAGCGATCGTCGCGCCGGTTGGTCGCGTCGCGCAGAAACTGGTCGATCAGATAGCCGTTGGCGGCGTGAAGCTGGACCCCGTCGAACCCGGCGCGGATCGCGTTGTGCGCGGCGCGGGCGTAATCGTCGAGCAGCCCGGGAATCTCGTCCAGCCCGAGCGCGCGGGCCGGCTCGTAGGGCCGCTTGCCGTCATAGGTGTGCGCCTTGCCCTCGGCCTGCGTCGCGGAGGCGGAGACCGGCTGCTCGCCGGTGACGCTCGAATGGACGACGCGCCCCATGTGCCACAATTGGGCAAAGATGCGCCCGCCCGCCGCATGCACCGTCTCGGTGACGGGTTTCCACGCTTCGACCTGCTCGTCCGACCACAGACCCGGCGCGTGCGGCCAGCCCAGCCCCTGGCGGCTGATCCCGGTCGCTTCGGAAAGGATCAGCCCCGCCCCGGCGCGCTGGCGATAATAATCGACCATCACTGGCGTCGGCACGTGGTCGCGGGTCGACCGGGCGCGGGTGAGCGGCGCCATCAGGATGCGGTTGGGCGCGGCGATCGCGCCGAGCTGCACGGAATCGAAGAGGCTTGGCATCGGGTTTCCTTTTGCTACGCGAGCTCTTCCAGATAGGCGCTTGGAGGCGTCATGCACGATTCGGCGACTTCAAGAAAAACTTCGCCCGCGACAAGCGGCGGCGCACTACCGGTCGCGGCGCTGATCGCCGCCAATATCGCGCTCGCCTTCGGCCCGTGGTTCGTCCGACTCGCCGACACAGGACCGGTGGCGACGGGATTCTGGCGGCTGGCGCTGGCGCTGCCGGTGCTGTTCGCCGCCGCCTGGGGCACCGGGTGGCGCCCGCGCACGCTCACCGGGCCGCTGGTTGCGACGCTGGCGGTCGGCGGGCTGTGCTTTGCCGCCGATCTCGCGAGCTGGCACCTCGGCATCCTGCGGACGACGCTCGCCAACGCGACCCTGTTCGGCAATTCGGCGACGCTTTTCTATCCCGTTTACGGTTTCATCGTGGCGCGTGCGCTGCCGGGCCGGATGCAGGCGGTCGCGCTGACCATGGCGATGGCAGGCGCGATCCTGCTGATGGGCCGATCCTACGAGCTGTCGCCCCAGAATCTCGCCGGCGACGCGCTCTGCCTGCTCGCCGGGCTGCTCTATACCGGCTATTTCATCCTGATGGCGCGGGCGCGGACGGTCCTCGCGCCGCTGCCGGCGCTCGCATTGTCGTCGCTGGTGAGCGTGCTGCCGCTCCTGCTGTTCGCGCTGGCGCTCGGCGAGCGTGTCTGGCCCGATCATTGGGCGCCGCTGGTCGGCGTCGCGCTGTCGAGTCAGATCGTCGGCCAGGGACTGATGATCTACGCGCTCGGCAAACTGTCGCCCCTCGTCATCGGCATCGCGCTGCTCACCCAGCCGATCGTCGCGGGAACCGTCGGCTGGCTCGCCTATGGCGAGGTGCTGGGCGCAGCCGACATGGTGGGCGCGGCGCTGGTCGGCGTCGCGCTCGTGCTCGTGCGGCGGCGCTCGCCCGCGCCCATCCAGCTTGCGCCGCCGGGGGTGCAGACTAGATACGAGGAAGGAGACGCGCGATGACCGACCTTGCCCCCGACGCCACGCTCGACGAAATTCGCAGCGGCCTCGCGCCCGTGATCGCCGAAAACGCTGCGTTCGACGGCTGGGGCGAGGACGCGGTCGTCACCGCCGCGGGGATGCTCGGGATCGATCCCGATGTCGCCGCGCTCGCCTTTCCCGGCGGCGCGGTGGACATGATCGACGCCTGGTTTGCCGACGTCGATCGCCGGATGCTCGCCGCGCTCCCGGCCGAACGACTCGCCACGATGAAAGTCCGCGAGAAGATCAGTGCGCTGATCGAGACCCGGCTAGAGTTGCTCGCCCCCAATCGCGAATCGCTGCGCCGCGCGCTTGCGATCCTCGCGCTGCCGCAGAATATCGCGCGCGGGGCCAGGCTGGGCTGGCGCGCTGCCGACGGCATGTGGCGCGCCGCGGGCGACACCGCGACCGACTACAACCATTACACCAAACGCGGCATGCTGGCAGCGATCTACGGCGCGACCGTCACGGTCCTTCTCGACGACGAAAGCGAAGGCTTGGCCGAGACGCGCGGTTTTCTCGCGCGGCGAATCGAGGGGATCATGCGCTTCGAGAAAGCCAAGGCCGGCTTCCTCAAGCGCGTCGAGCATCGTCCGAGCCTCTCCCGCTTCATCGGTCGGCTACGCTACCCAGTGGTATAAGAGGGCAATTCTTCCCCATATCAGACGTTGACGCGAATCGTTCGCATCAGGGCTTCCCTTTGCCACTCGTTATTGATAATCACTCGCAGCATGGATATGTCCTCGCGCGTGACCATTCCCGTCAGCCTCGAGCATCTGCCGCGGCGCCAGCGGGCGACCGTCGCCGGAATCGACTGGCACCGGCTCGCCACGCCCGAGGCGCGGCGGCTGCGCGAGCTCGGCTTCGACGAGGGTGTCGCGATCGAAGTGCTGCATCGCGCGCGGCTCGGCGGCGGGCCGATCGCGTGCCGAATCGGGCGGATGACGGTGGCGCTCAGGCGTACGGTCGCGGGCGCGATTCACGTTTCTCCCGCGGGATAGCATGACTCCGGCACCACTGATTGCGCTGGTCGGAAATCCCAATTCCGGCAAGAGCGCGCTGTTCAACGCGCTCACCGGCGCGCGGCAGAAGGTGGGCAATTATCCCGGGGTCACGGTCGAGCGCCACGCGGGCCGACTCGCGCTGGCCGATGGCCGCCCGATCGAGTTGCTCGATCTTCCGGGTGCGTACAGCCTCGAGCCGTCCTCGCCCGACGAGCGCGTGACGCGCGACGTGGTGACGGGCGCACAGGAAGGCGAGCGGCTGCCCGACGCGCTGATCGTCGTCGTCGATGCCGCCAATCTCGACAACCACCTGCGCTTCACGCTCCAGCTCATCGCACTCGGCCTGCCGGTGGTGGTGGCGCTCAACATGATCGATCTCGCCGCGCGCGACGGGCTCGAGCTCGACCCGGCAGCGCTTCAGCGCGAGCTCGGCGTGCCGGTGGTGCCCACCGTCGCGGTGCGCCGCCGCGGGATCGACGATCTCAAGGCCGCGCTTGCCGAGACGCTGCGGCGCGGCCCTGCGGTCAAGCTCACTGCCAGCGACGGCAGCCTCGGCGACGACATCATCACGCTCCAGCGCCGCGCACGGGCAATCTCGCTCGCGGCGACGATCTCCGAGACGCCGGTGCGCCGCTGGAGCCACGCGCTCGATTCGGTCGCGCTTCATCCGGTCGCGGGGCTCGTTCTGCTCTGCGCGATCCTGTTCCTGATGTTCCAGGCGGTGTTCAGTTGGGCGACCGTGCCCGCCGACGCAATCGATGCGGGCTTCGGTGCGCTCGGCAATGCGATCCGCGGCGCGATGCCCGATGGAGTGCTGCGCTCGCTGATCGTCGACGGCGTGATCGCAGGCGTCGGCGCGGTGATCGTGTTCCTGCCGCAGATCCTGATCCTGTTCTTCTTCATCCTGCTGCTCGAAGCGAGCGGATACATGGTGCGCGCCGCCTTCCTGATGGATCGGATCATGGCCTCGGTCGGGCTGTCGGGGCGCGCCTTCATCCCGCTCCTCTCGTCGTTCGCCTGCGCCGTCCCCGGCATCATGGCGACGCGCACGATCGAGGACGAGAAGGACCGCCTGACGACGATCCTGATCGCGCCGCTGATGACCTGCTCGGCGCGGTTGCCGGTTTATACGCTCATCATCGGCGCCTTCATCCCGAATACGCCGGTGGCGGGCTTTGTCGGGCTCCAGGGGCTCGTGATGTTCGGGCTCTACGTGATGGGGATCGTGGGCGCGTTCTTCGCCGCGCTGGTGCTGCGCCGGACAGTGACGAAGGGCGCCTCGTCGGGCTTCATGATGGAGATGCCCAAATATCAATGGCCGCGGTTCCGCGACGTCACGCTCGGTCTTTATCAGCGCGCCTGGATCTTCCTGCGTCGCGCGGGCACGATCATCCTCACCTCGACGATCATCCTGTGGGCGCTGCTGAGCTTCCCCAAGCCGCCCGCCGACAGCGCGGTATCCGAGGTGAATTATTCGATCGCGGGCCGGATCGCCAACACCATCACCCCCGTGTTCGAACCGATCGGCTTCAATCGCGACATCACGCTCGCGCTGATCCCGGCGATGGCGGCGCGCGAGGTGGCGGTGGCGGCGATCGGAACGGTCTATGCGATCGATGATCCCGACGCGCCCTCCGGGCAGGACAGCATGGTCGAGAATCTGCGCGGCCGCTGGAGCCTGCCCACCGCGCTCGCCTTTTTGATGTGGTTCGTCTTCGCTCCGCAATGCATCTCGACCATCGCGATCACCCGACGCGAAACCAACGGGTGGAAATGGCCCGCTTTCATGGTCGGCTATCTGTTCGCACTGGCATACATCGCCGCGGGCGCTACATACTGGATCGCATCAGCAATCGGTTTGTAGGGAGCGACAATGGCCGGCAGCGTGAACAAGGTGATCCTGATCGGCAATCTCGGGCGCGATCCGGAGAGCAAGAGCTTTCAGAACGGCGGCAAGGTGGTGAACCTGCGCATCGCCACGTCCGAGACGTGGAAAGACCGCAACACCGGCGAGCGCAAGGAAAAGACCGAATGGCATTCGGTCGCGATCTTCAACGAAGGCCTCGCCAACATCGCCGAGCGCTATCTGCACAAGGGCTCCAAGGTCTATATCGAAGGCCAGCTCCAGACCCGAAAGTGGCAGGACCAGAACGGACAGGACCGCTATTCGACCGAGATCGTGCTCCAGGGCTTCAACGGCGCGCTGACGATGCTGGACGGCGCGCCCGGCGGCGGATCGGGTGGCGGGGTCGGTTCGGGCCGTGACGATTGGGGTGCGGGTAGCGGCGAGTTCGGTGGCGGCCGATCGGGTGGCGGCGGTGGCCGGAGCGGCGGCTCGGGTGGCGGCTCGGGCCCGGGTGGCGGCTATGCCGACGATCTCGACGACGACGTGCCGTTCTGAGCGATGTGATCCGCTGAATCCCTCTATCGCCTCAGCAGGAACACCGCGTGCTCGGCGCGAAAGTTTGCGGCGGCGGCGCTCGTCCGCTGGCCGTGCGACAGGAACCACGATCGTTCGACGATAATCTCGCGCTCGCGGACGAAGGCACGGAAATCGTCGATCGTGACATGGTGGATGTTGGGCGTGTCGTACCAGCGTTCGGGCAGCAGCCGCGTCACCGGCATTCGACCGCCCCAAAGCAACGACGCGCGCACGCGCCAGTGCGCGAAATTGGGGAACGAGACGAAGGCTTGGTTGCCGATCCGCAGGAGCTGATCGAGAACGACATGCGGGCTGCGCGCGGTCTGGAGCGTCTGGCTCAGAATCGCATAATCGAAGCTCGCGTCGGGATAGCCGGCCAGATCGGTGTCGGCATCGCCCTGCACCACCGACAGCCCCCGCGCGACCGCGGCCGAGACGTTGGCCGGATCGATCTCGAGCCCGCGCGCATCGACCCCGTGCGTGTCGCGCAGTGCCGCCATCAGCGCCCCGTCGCCGCAGCCGACATCGAGCACGCGGCTGCGCGGCGCGACGTGATCGGCAATGATCGCAAGATCGGGGCGCAGGCTCATGCGCCTGCCCTCAAGAAACCATCCACGACGCGGTTGAGCTCGGGGCAGTCGAGCAGGAAGGCGTCGTGGCCGAACGGGCTCGACAGCTCGACGAAGCTCGCCGGCGCGCCCGCTGCGTTGAGTGCCTGGACGATGCTGCGCGAATCGCCCGTGGGATAGAGCCAATCGGTGTCGAAGCTGACGATGCAGAAGCGCGTACACGCGCCGGCGAAGGCGTTGGCGAGCATCCCGCCATGTTCCTCGGCCAGGTCGAAATAGTCCATCGCGCGGGTGATGTAGAGATAGGCGTTGGCGTCGAACCGGTCGGTGAACGCCAGCCCCTGATGGCGCAGATAGCTTTCGACCTGGAAATCGGCGTCGAAGCCGAAGGTCTTTGCCCCGCGATCCTGGAGCTTGCGCCCGAACTTCTCGGTCAACCCCGCTTCCGAAAGATAGGTGATGTGCGCCGCCATGCGCGCCACGGCGAGGCCCGCGGTGGGCGGCTCGCCGTCATAATAGTCGCCGCCGTGCCAGTTGGGATCGGCCATCACCGCCTGGCGGCCGACCTCGTGGAAGGCGATGTTCTGCGCCGAATGGCGCGCCGTCGAGGCGATCACGACGGCCGCCCCGACGCGCGCCGGATAGGTTGCCGGCCACGACAAGGCCTGCATCCCGCCCATCGACCCGCCGACCACCGCCTTCAGCCGCTGAATGCCGAGTGCGTCGAGCAGCAGTGCCTGGGCGCGCACCATGTCGCGGATGGTGATGACGGGAAACGCCATGCCGTAGGGGCTGCCCGTCGCGGGATCGGCACTCGCCGGTCCCGACGAGCCCATGCAGCTTCCGAGCACGTTGGCGCAGACGATGAAGTGCCGCGCCGGATCGATCGGCAGCCCTTCGCCGACCATCCGGCCCCACCAGCCGGGCTTGCCGGTGCGCGGATGCGGCGAGGCGACGTGCTGGTCGCCGGTGAGAGCGTGGCAGATGAGGATCGCGTTCGAGGCGTGGGCGTCGAGCGTGCCGTAGGTCTCGTACGCGATCTCGACCGGCGCGAGGCTCGCGCCGCTGTCGAGCACGAGCGGTCCCGGCAGCGTGATGTGGCGATCGAGGCCGAACCGTACGTCCATCGCGCCCGCGCTTGCGGGCCCCGCCTCGTCTTGTCAACGCACGAGCGCGGGGGCGTTTAGGCGGAGTTGGTATCGGCCGGATACAACCACTGTGCAACCCCTGGGTCCGCGGCGATCTGCGCCTCGCTTCGATAGGGCCAGGCGGCACGGGTGCGGGTGCGGCCGCGGGGCATGCCCGCCTGGGCCTCATCCATCCAGAACGCCCGCCAGACGAAATCGCAGAATTTCAGGCGGAATTTCGGAGAGTCCACGGCTTCGTAGGGAACCGTCTCCCGAGCGAACCAGACACGATGCACCGCATGTTCGGCAGCGACGATCGGAAGCCAGGTATCGAGCAACTCCTCGTCGTCGGCGCAGCGGTCGTGAATCGTTTCAAGGAAATTCCACACCATGAAGGCGTAAGGGTCATATTGCGCGCGCTGGGATGCATTCTGTCTCTCCGGCGTGCGCAGGAACGGCCTTTCGACCGCCATAGTGAGCAGATGGAGATACATGTCGTCCAACTCCGAATAATGGGCGGAGCGCGACGTATCGGCCATGGACTGCAGGCTGGGCACCACGGTAAGTAACGCCGTGACGATCGTGGCGACGAAGGCGCACAATGAAATGACGTCGCCATAATTCGCCTCGGCCTGGAGCGGACGAATCCGTTCGAACCATTCGGGCCAAACCAGCGCGCCGCCGCCCACCAACATCAACAAGCAGCAGATCGTCAACGGCCCGCGCAGAATGCGCATCTTTCTGGTCATGTCGCCCCTCCCGGACCGTCACGTCAGTTGAACCTCGGCATTTATCTGACCCAGCATCTTGACCAGCCTGGAATCCTCCGCCGGCCGATCATAGACATTGCGATAAATCTCGATCAACCATCGGCGCAAGCGCGTCGCGCTCGGCGCGCGTGCGCCGTGCAGCATCAACACCATGGGCGGGGGCGGCGCGGCCCCGCCCAGGCGCGGCATGCGATAGTCGAGCCCGGCGATGCGCCTGCAGCCCAGCCGGCGATAAAAATCCAGCCGACGCCTTCGCTCCTCCGCGCCGGGCATATCGGGGCGCTCGCTTTCCACTTCCAGCAGCATCGGAGGCATGCATTGCTCGGCGAGCGCCCGGAACACCTGGCCGCCGAGGCCTTTCCCGCGCTCGCACGGTGCAATCGCCATATATTCCAATAGTATGAAATCGCCGCCCTGCCCTCGATAGGTGATGGCAAGCCCGATCGGCGCCGCCTGCGTCATCGCGGCATACAGCGCGTAATCGTTCCGCCGGATCGCCGCGGCCAGAAATGCCACCGGCTTCCGTTCACTCGCCGGAAAGGCCGTGCGATAAAGGTCGGCGACCGCTTCGAAGTGCGGGTCCTGCTCGGTTCGGAGGAGATGAAGCGCGACGGCCATGATCCAGCGTTAGGCCCTCCTGCGCCACCGCGCCATCTTCGCGGACAGACCTAGACATGAACTTGCCTTGCCCGCGCGCTTGGGCCAATCGGCTGAGCCATGACCGCACCGGAACCCAAACCCTGGATCATGGGCATTGCGCCCTATATCCCCGGCCGCTCGACCACCGACGACGGCCGCACGGTCGCCAAGCTCTCGTCGAACGAGAACCCGCTCGGCACCAGCCCGGCCGCGCGCGAGGCCTTCGCCTCGGCCGCGGGCGAGCTCGAACGCTATCCCGATGCGAGCGGCGCGATCGTGCGCGAGGCGATCGCCGAGGAATACGGCCTCGATCCGGCACGGATCATCTACGGCAACGGATCGGACGAGGTGCTGCACCTCGCCGCGGGGGCGTTCGCAGGCCCGGGCGACGAGGTGATCTTCGTGCGCTACGGCTTCGCGGTGTACGAGATCGCGGCGCGGCGCGTGGGTGCGGTGCCAGTGGTCGCGCCCGACGACGATTACGCGACCGATATCGACGCGGTGCTCTCGTGCGTCACCGACAGGACGCGGATCGTCTATATCGCCAATCCCAACAATCCGACCGGCACCTACGCCCCGCGCGAGGAGATCGCGCGGCTCCATGCAGGGCTTCCCGAACACGTCCTGCTGGTGCTCGATCACGCCTATGCCGAATATCTCGAGCCAGGCGAGGAGGATGGCGGGATGGCGCTCGCGCAGACCGCCTCCAACGTGCTCGTCACGCGCACCTTCTCCAAGATTTTCGGGCTCGCCGCCGAGCGGATCGGCTGGGGCTATGCGCATGCCGACATCATCGCGGCGATGCACCGCATCCGGTTGCCGTTCAGCATGACGATCGCGGGGCAGCGCGCAGCGGTGGCGGCGCTGGGCGATCAGGCGTTCGTCGATGGCACGCGCGCACACAATGCGCGTTGGCGCGCCTGGTTTGCCGACGAGATCGGCAAGCTCGGCAACAAGGGGCTGCGCGCGGTGCCGAGCAAGGCCAATTTCGTGCTCGTGCTGTTCGAAGGCGATGTCACCGCCGAGGCCGCGTACAAGGGGCTGATGGACAAGGGCTATATCGTGCGCTGGCTGCCGGGGCAGGGGCTCGCCAACGGCCTGCGCATCACGATCGGCACCGAGGAAGAGACCCGCGGCGTCGCCCAGGCGTTGCGCGCGTTGGTGAGCGACTGATGCTCCCCGAGTCATTTGGAGACGGTCGGCAACAGCCTCCCTTCGGGCGCATCACCATCATCGGTCTGGGACTGATCGGCTCCTCGATCGCGCGCGCGGTGCGGCATCACATGCCGACGGTACGGCTCACCGGCTACGATGCACGCGCCGAGGTGCGCGAGACGGCGCGCGCGATCGACTTGTGCGACGACGTTACCGACTCGGCGGGCGCGAGCGTGATCGATGCCGATCTGGTCGTCCTGTGCGTGCCCGTCGGCGCGATGGGCGAGGCAGCGGCGGAAATCGCCGACGACCTGCCCGCCGATGCGATCGTTTCCGACGTCGGAAGCTGCAAGGAGGCGGTCGCCAACGCCCTCGCCGAGGCGCTGCCTGACGTCACGATCGTTCCGGCCCACCCGGTCGCCGGCACCGAGCAGAGCGGGCCCCAAGCCGGGTTCGCAACGCTGTTCCACGGCCGCTGGTGCATCCTCACCCCCGCCGAGGGCATCGACCCGGCCGCGATCGAGCGCGTCGCCGAATTCTGGCGGCGGCTCGGCGCCGAGGTCGAGCAGATGGCGGCCGATCATCACGATCGCGTGCTCGCGGTAACGAGCCACCTGCCGCACCTCATCGCCTACACGATCGTGGGCACCGCGAGCGACCTCGAGGAGGTGACGCAGAGCGAGGTGGTCAAATATTCGGCCGGGGGTTTCCGCGACTTCACCCGCATCGCCGCCTCCGACCCGACGATGTGGCGCGACGTGTTCCTGACCAACCGCGAGGCGGTGCTCGAAATGCTCCAGCGCTTTTCGGAGGACCTGACCGCGCTCCAGCGCGCGATCCGCTGGGGCAAGGGCGACGAGCTATTCGAGCTCTTTACTCGCACCCGCGCGATCAGGCGGGGAATCGTCGAGCAGGGCCAGGACGACGCCAAACCCGATTTCGGGCGCCTGCACGAATAATTTCTAGGCGCCTGCGGCGCGCCCTTCCCGCTCCAGGACATTCATTTCGGCATGCACCCGCGCCTCGGCCTCGGCGCGGGGGAGGCCGGGGGGAACGGGCTCGCCGAAACGGAACGTCACGACGCCTGCGCGCTTTGGCCCTTTTTTCGGCCATACCCGCCCGCTGTCGAGCGCGACCGGCACGACCTGAACGCCAAGCGCACGATAGAGGCCGGCGAACCCCGCGCGCAGCGGCGGCTGCTCGCCGGGCTTCACCCGGGTGCCTTCGGGGAAGATCACGATCGAGCGGCCTTGCGCCAGTGCCGCCTGCGCCTCGCGCATCATTCGCCGCAATCCCGCGCCCGACGCCTCGCGATCGACGACGATGACGCCATAGCGCCGCGCCGCCCAGCCCCAGAACGGAATGCGCGCAAGCTCCGCCTTCATCACGAGCGCCGGCGCGTCGAGCATCAGCGCGAGCTCCATCGTTTCGAATATCGCCTGGTGCTTGGCGGCATAGAGCGCGGGCTCTGTAGGGTGTGTGCCCTCGACACGCGTGCGGATGCCGAGAATCGTGCGCGTCGCCCAGCGATGGAGTCGCGCCCAGGCGAGCGTGTTGGCGATCAGCGCCTTTCGTCCGAACAGCCCGCTGATCGGCACAAGGAGCACGATTCCGATCGACCCGCCGTAAAAGACGAGCATGAACAGGATCGTGCGCGCCCAGGCGATCATCCGCCGATCCCGGTCCACAACGCGATCCGGCGAAGGAGGAGCTTGTTGTATTCGGCGAGCAGCAGCGACAGCCCCGGCTCGTTCTGCGGAACCCCGTCCGCCACCACCTCGACATCGTCGTCGAGCGCGTGGGCGAGTTCCATCTCCGCGCGCGCCATGTGCCAGTCGGAGGTGACGAGCCGCACCGAGCGATAGTGATGGTCGCGCACCCAGGCGGAGGTTTCCTCGGCATTCGAGCGTGTGTCGACCGCCTCGCGGCCCAGATCGATGCAGCACGCGAACAGCGCAGGCGGCGTATGATATTCGACCGCGAGCTCGATCGGTCGCACCGTCGGCGCGACACCGCTCACCAGCAGGCGCTTGGCGGCATGGCGGCGGAGCAGGTCGATGCCGCGATCGATGCGCCCGGCAGCCCCCGTCGGCACCACGATCGCGTCGGTGGTCCGCGCAGGATCGAGCGGCGGCGGCAGGGTGAGCATGAAGGCCGCGAAGCCCAGCGTCCAGGCGAGCACGAGCAAACCGAAGGCGCGCGCTATCACAGCCGCTTCCTCAAGGTCACGAGCACCGCGACCCGCGCCGCCACGAGCGCCAGCAGTGCGAACGCGAGCGGAAGGGCCGCGAGCACGATCCAGTCCCCCGCGTCGAGCGCCACGTTGCCCAGCAGCCCCGAGCCGAGCGCCGCCATCCGCCAGCCGACGAAGACGATCGCCGCCGCCGCGGCGATGGTGCCGAGGATGCCGCCTGCCAGCGTATCGAGCGCAATTCGCCGCTGGAAGAGGCGTGCGACCTGGACATCGGTCGAACCCATGCTGTGGAGCACCTCGATCGTGTCGCGATGCGCCTCGAGCCCGGCACGCGCCGCCAGGATCACGACCGACGCGGTTGCGCCCGCCATCAGCACGATCAGCCCGAGTGCGAGCCAGACGAGCGTATCCATGAAGCGGCTCACGGGCGACATCCAGCGCGCGTGCCGATCGACGCGTGCGGCGGGCGCCACCTGCTCCATCGTCGACTCGACGGTGGCGATCGATTGCGGCGCCGAATCGGCGAGATCGACGTCGATGAGCGCGGGCATCGGCAGGTCGGCGTTCGTCGCGCCGCTGCCGAGCCATGGCCGGAGCAGTTCGGCGAGTTCCTCGCGATCAACCGGCGTGGCCGAGGCGACCTGCGGCAACGCGCGCAGCCGCGCGAGCGCCTGCGTGGCATGCCGCTCGCGCTCGGCCGCGTTCGCTTCGACGATCTGGACGGTGAGCCTTCCCGCGAGTTGCTGGTCGAGCAGCCGCGCCGCGCCGCGCGTACCGAGCCCCAGCGCCGCCGCGAGCACCGTCAGCAGCAGCATCACCGCCATGATCCAGCGCATCGCGCGCGTCTGGCGATCGTCGTCGAGTACGCGCCGGTCGGCGGGAGTGGTGAGGATGCCGAGCTTCATACGTCCTCGCGCCGCGGCGGAAAGCGCAGCGCGCCGGTGGGATCGCTCAGCCGTCCCTTATCGAGCCGCATCATCTTCGCATCCGCGATGCTGCTGATGAGGTGAAGATCGTGCGTTGCGACGACGAGCGTAGTGCCGAGGCGGTTCAACGAATCGAACAGATGGAGGAGTCGCGCGGCCATATCGGGGTCGACATTGCCCGTGGGCTCGTCGGCGACGAGAATCTCGGGCCGCCCGATCACCGCGCGGGCGATCGCAACACGCTGTTGCTCGCCGCCCGAAAGCGTCGGCGGTTTGGCGTCAACCCGATCGGAAAGCCCTACCCAGGCGAGCATCTCACGCACCGGCACGTCGATGTCCGGCTCGGACACTCCGGCGATGCGCAAGGGAAGCGCGATGTTGTCGTACGCGGACAGGTGCGGGACGAGCCGGAAATCCTGGAAGACCACGCCGATCCGCCGCCGAAATCCGGGAAGCCGGCTGCGCGGCAGCATCACCGCATCTTCGCCGAACAATCGGATCACGCCGCGGCTCGGCCGCTGGGCGAGGTAAAGGAGCCTGAGGAGCGATGTTTTCCCCGCGCCCGACGCACCGGTCAGGAAATAGAACGCGCCCGCCTCGAGCGTGAAGCTGACGTCGGACAGCGTCTCGGGGCCCGTGCCGTAGCGCAGCCCCACATTTTCGAACTGCACGATATTCGCCATGCGGCGCCAGACGCTCTTGCTTCGATTTCTGCCCCGCGTCCGCCATCGCATGGCAGGCGCACCGCTTCAAGCAGGTCGGCGCACTTGCCACCGGGATGCGGGCCGGACTAGATTCTGGCGTCAAGGTCGCGCACGGCCTCGCCACGCGCCGCGTCCACAGCTAAGCATCTGCTCATGATCCTCGAATGCGCCGAATGCCATACCCGCTATCTCGTTCCCGACAGCGCGATCGGCGCCGAAGGCCGGACGGTGCGGTGCGCGAGCTGTAAATATAGCTGGTTCCAGACGCCCCATCGCGAGCCGATCGAGCCGACGGATGCGCGGCCGGCCGCGCCGCCTCCCCCGCGGTCGCGGGCAGCACAACCGCCACCACCGCCGCCACCGGCCGCCCCGCGCGTGTTCGACGAGGAGCCGGGCTATGCCAGACCCTCGACCACGCGCGATTACGACGCCTTCGCGCACCAGCCGCCCTTCCGCCCGCGTCGCAACCCCGCGCGCCGCTGGACCATCGCCGCCGTCGCCACGGGGATCGTGTTGCTCGCATGCACGGGCGCGATCCTCTATTCGGGTGCGCCCGGCATCGTCGCGCAGCTCGGCATTCCGATCGGCCCGATCGAGACGCCGCTGCGCTTTGCCGACAAGGCGATCGATCGCCGCAACCTGCCCTCTGGCTCGGAGCTGTTCGCGGTATCGGGCTCGGTGGTAAACCCGACACCCGAGCGCCAGCGCGTGCCCGACATCCGCGCCGAGCTGCGCGATGCGCAGGGGCGGCTCGTCTATAGCTGGACGATCACCCCGCAGCAGCGCGTGCTGGGGCCGCGCGGCACGCTCGAGTTCAACTCGGGCAAGCTCGACGTGCCTGCAAACTCGAAGATGCTCGAGCTCAGCTTCTCGGGCGAAGCCGCGAGCTGAGCCACGCGAACCGCGCGCCGTTGAGCACGGCCGAGGCGGCCATTCCCGCGCCCGAGGCATAGACCAATGCCATCGGGCCGACGCCGGCGTGGACGAGCGCCCAGCCGAGGCCTCCCGAAACGAGGAAATAGGCGATGATGCTGTTGGCGCCGGCAACCACCTGATCGCCCAGCGAACGCAGCGCATAGACGAGCACCACCTGCAGCCCGTCGAAGACGATGAACGGCGCCCAGACGGGGAGCATTGCGAGCGCGATGCGATGAACTTCGGCGGTCGCGGGAAAGCCCGCCACGATCGCCGAGGAGGCGAGCACGAGCAGCACCGCGATCACCCCCATGGCAAGCGCGGTTAGCCCGATCGCGATCCAGGCGCGCGGAATTGCTGCACCGGGCGTGCCCTCGCCCACCGCATTGCCGGTCCGCACGCCCGCCGCCGAGCCGAGCCCCAGCGCCACCGCAAAGGTGACGTTGTGGACCGAAAAGACAATCTGGAAAGCGTGCGCGGTCGTATCGCCGAGCTGGGTCGACAGCGCGATCAGGATCGAGAAACCGGCAAGCTCGAGCGCCGAGGCGATGGCCGGCACCGTTCCGAATCGCACCAGCCGCCCGATCCCCGCGCCGAGGCCCCGCCATGCCGCACGCCCGAACACACGCATTCCGCGATCATCGGCGCGCGGTAGCGTCCAGGCGGCGATCAGCATTGCAATCGCGCCAAGGGCGCTTGCAATCACCGTCGCGAGCGCTGCGCCGACCGCGCCCATAGGCGGCAATCCGAGGTGCCCCGCGGCGAGCCCCCAGGCGAGCAGCGCATTGAACGGCAACACCCCGAGATTGACCGCCATCACCCGCCGCGGCCGACTGATTCCTTCGAGAAAGAAGCTCGCGGCGACGATGAGGAGCTGGAAGGGATAGCCGAACGCCATCACCCGCACGACCCGCGCCGCGTCGGGAATGAGCGCGTGCGCCACACCGACCCCCGCGAGCAGCACCGGCGCCAGCGTGAACAGCACCAGCCATGCGGCCAATCCGACGCCCAGCCCGAGCACGACGCCCTCGCGCAGCACCGCCCCCGTGCGCGCAAGGTCGCCTGCTCCGTCGGCGCGCGCGCTGAACACGAGCACCCCCGACATCGCGCCCAACGCAGCGACGATGATGATGAAGGTGAGCGTGCGGCTCGCACCCAGCGCTGCGACCTGCTCGGTCGAGACGAGCCCCACGACGACGATGTCGGTGACGTGCAGGATCGTCCAGTTCAGGCTGGTCAGCATCACCGGCCAGGCGAGCGCGAGAATGCGGCGCATCTCGGCCGCAATCGTCGGCTGGAGAAAACGGGCGACGGGCATGGGAGGCGCTGCTTAGCCGCGCCGGGCGGTCCACGAAAGCAATCTGTTGCAAGCCGTCCGCGCCGATGCTAGGGGCACGCGCCTGCCAGCCATCGGCACTCGCCGGTGCTCAAAATCACGTGCGGTCGTGGCGGAACTGGTAGACGCGCAACGTTGAGGTCGTTGTGGGCGAAAGCCCGTGGAAGTTCGAGTCTTCTCGACCGCACCATTCCTTTTCCAGCGAGTGATTCGTTCCGGTCGGAACGGACGCAGGGGCATAGCCCCAATTCGCGGAACGGTTTGCTCCACATCGTCGACAGAGGGCGCCTTGAGAAGAGGCCGGCCTTTTAGGGCGACCGTTCGATAGCCGCCGATCCGCCCTGTAGAACGATCTCGGGCCGAGGCGGAACCTACGGTGCGGAACCATCGCGCCGAGCGTGCGCTTGGGCTAAGGTCTCGCCTTTTCAGGCCGACAGAAAGGTGCATGTGGCCGCTTCCGCCTATCTCCACGCCGTCGGCACCGAAATTCCCGATCATGACATCCACGCGGCCTTCGCCGATTGGGCACGTGCGCAGATCGACGATCCGCGTCAGTCGAAGCTGTTCGATCGGATGGCGGGCCGATCCGGCATTGCGCATCGCTGGTCGGTGCTCGACCGCGCAGCCGATGGCGGCTCGCCGATCACGCCCGGCGGCTTCTATGCGGACGGCATGCCGGGCACGGGCGCGCGAATGGCGGTCTATGCCGAGGCCGCGCCCAGGCTCGGGCTTGCCGCGATCGAGGCCTTGCGCACGCAGATGCCGCTCGACGGCATCACCCACCTCGTCGTTGCCAGTTGCACCGGGTTCGTCGCGCCCGGGATCGACCAGATCATCGCCGCCGAGCTCGGCCTCGACCCCGGTGTCGAGCGTCTGCTGATCGGCTTCATGGGGTGCTATGCCGCGATCACGGCGCTGCGCACCGCGCGGCATATCGTCCGCTCCGAATCCAAGGCGCGGGTGCTCGTCCTCACCATCGAGTTGTGCTCGCTCCACCTTCAGGAAACCGACGCGCTCGAGCCGTTGCTGGCGATGCTCCAGTTCGGCGACGGCGCCGCCGCGGCGCTGGTGACGGGCGATTCCGGCGGGTTCGAGCTCGGGCAGCCGTTCGCGACCACGCTTCCCGATTCGGAGGCGCTCATCCGCTGGACGATCACCGACCAGGGGTTCGCGATGCACCTTTCGGGCGAGGTTCCTGCGCGCATCGCATCGGGCCTGGCTGATGCCGATTTCGCCCGCGCCGCCACCGGCGGGCGAGCGCCGCGCGACATTGATGGCTGGGCGGTCCATGCCGGCGGTCGCTCGATCCTCGATGCGGTCGAGCATGCGTTCGATCTTCCGAGCAACGCGCTTGCCGCCTCGCGCGACGTGCTGCACGATTGCGGCAACATGTCCTCGGCGACGCTCATGTTCGTGTTGGCGCGGCTGCTCGACGGGGGGCCCATCGACAACGGCGTCGCCCTCGCCTTCGGCCCCGGGCTCGCGGCCGAGGGCTTCGGCTTCCGGAGCGCGCGATGACCCTCGCGGTTCGCACGCTCGCCGAGGAGCGGATGGACGCCGAAGACCTCGATCCTGCCATATACGCCGCCGTGGTTGGCGATCTCGCCAAGGTCAACGTGGTGACGCTCGCCGCACGGCCGACGCTGAACTTCCTAGAGCGCGCCATCAAGCGATCGCGCAGTTTCCGGCTGCTGGACGTGGGGTTCGGAGACGGCGACATGCTGCGCCGGATCGCGCGCTGGGCGGCGCGGCGCGGGATCGATGCCGATCTTGTCGGCGTCGATCTCAATCCCCGCAGCGCGCCTGCGGCGACCGCCCATACGCCCGCCGGACTGCCGATCCGCTATCTGACGGGCGATTATCGCGACTTCGCCGGCGAGCGCTGGGACCTGATCGTATCGAGCCTCGTCGCCCACCACATGACGCACGATCAGCTCGCCGCCTTCCTGCGCTTCATGGAGGCGCACGCCGAACGCGGCTGGTTGGTCAACGACCTTCATCGGCACGGCTTTGCGCACGCTGCCTTCCCGCTGCTCGCACGGATGATGATGTGGCACGAGATCGTCCGGCAGGACGGGGCACTCTCGATCGCGCGCTCGTACCGCCCCCGCGAATGGCCGCCGATCCTTGCCGAGGCCGGGATCGAGGGCGCGCGCGTCTATCGTGCCTTTCCTTTCCGGCTATGCGTCGAACGCCTGCGCTGATCGTCGGCGGCGGCCCCGCGGGCGCGGTGGCAGCGCTGACGCTCGCCCGCGCGGGTGCCGAGCATCTGCTGATCGAGCGCCATCCGGCGACCGCCGATGCCTTGTGCGGTGGGTTCCTGAGCTGGCGCACGCTCGACAGCCTGGCGCGGCTGGGGGTCGAGCCCGATGCCCTCAATCCGCGGGAGGTGACGCATGTTACGCTGTTCGCCGGTGAGCGCTCGGCCACGGCGCACCTTCCTCGCGCGGCGAGGGCGATCTCGCGCCGTCGGCTCGATTCGGTCCTGCTCGGTCTTGCCGCGCGCGCAGGCGCTGCGATCGAGCGCGGGGTCGTCGCGCGCGCAATCGAGGACGACCGCGTCCGGTTCGACGACAGCGGCGAGATCGTCGCCGACGCGCTGTTTCTCGCAACCGGCAAGCACGACCTGCGCGGGCTCGCGCGACCATCGCCCCGACGCGGCGATGATCCGACGTTGGGGCTTCGCGTGCGCCTCGGCCCCGCCGCCGCGCTCGACCGGCTCGTCGGCGGCCAGATCGAGCTTCATCTGTTCGATCGCGGCTATGCGGGGCTGGTTCTCCAGGAAGACGGCACCGCCAATTGCTGCATGGCCATCCGCCGCTCCCGCCTCGCCGAGGCGGGGTCCCCCGACGCGCTGCTGATCCGACTGGGCGCCGAGAACCCCGCGCTCGGCGAGCGGCTGGCACAGCGCGCGAGCGGCCCGATCGATGCCGTCGCCAACATCCCCTATGGATGGCGCGCGACCCATGGCACGTCCGGGCTATTCCGGCTCGGCGACCAGGCCGCGGTCATTCCGTCGCTGGCGGGCGAGGGGATCGGTATCGCGGTTGCCAGCGGCGCGCGCGCGGCGCGCGCCTGGCTCGATCGCGGGCCGCATGCAGCGCCCGCCTACCAACATGCGCTGGCCCGCGACACCGCGCGCGCGGTGCGGTTCGCGCACCTGATCTGGCGGATCGGCGAATCCCGCCACGCCGCCGCGGCCGCGCTCCGCATCGCCGGCATCGCGCCGGGGTTGATCGAGGTTGCCGCCGCATTGACGCGGATCGGGCACGTCCCCAAGTGACGAGGCAATGCCTCCATCAGAAAGTCGATGACATCATGGATCATGTCACCCTCTCCGAAGCCGAATGGCGCAAGAAGCTGACGCCGGCGCAATATCATGTGCTGCGCGAGGCCGGCACCGAGCCCGCTTTCGCCGGCCGCTACAACGACAACAAGGCCGACGGCGTCTATCGCTGCACGGGCTGTGGCAACGATCTGTTCGACAGCGCGGACAAATACAATTCGGGGTCCGGCTGGCCGAGCTTCACCCATCCGATCGCGCCCGATCGCGTGACCGAGCACAGCGATTCGAGCCATGGCATGAGCCGAATCGAGGCGCGATGCGCACGCTGCGACGGGCACCTCGGCCATGTCTTCCCCGATGGGCCGCCGCCCGAAGGACAGCGCTATTGCATCAACTCGCTCTCGCTCGATTTCAGGGGCCGCGACAACGGAGATTCTGCCGCGTAGCCCGCTTGTTCGGCGCGGGTTAAGGGGCTATCCGACCATAGACGTTCATGGCCCGTGCGACCTCCCCCAAAAGAAAGCCGCCCAAGCGCCCCTGGCGCCGACGCCTGATCCTCGCGCTCAAGATCCTGGGCGTGCTGGCGGTGCTCGGGTTCATCGCGCTCGCCGTCACGGTCTATGTGACGCGCGCGCAATTGCCGAGCTACGACCAGCTCAAATCGTCGCCCAACGGCCAGATGATTCGCGTTCATGCCGCCGACGGCACGGTGATCGTGTCGCTCGGCCCGAGCTACGGCGAGTGGCTGAGCTACGACGAAATCCCGCGGGTGATGCGCGAGGCCACCGTCTCGGTCGAGGATCGCCGGTTCCGCTCGCATGTCGGCATCGATCCGATCGGCGTGCTGCGCTCGGTGAAGCTGATGATCGACAATTGGGGGACGGGGCGCCGTATCCAGGGCGCCTCGACGATCACCCAGCAGGTCGCGCGCACGATCTTCCTGTCGAACCGCTACACGCTCTCGCGCAAGATCAAGGAGGCGATTCTCGCGCTCGCGATCGAGAGCAAGTTCTCGAAGGACCAGATCCTCGAGCTCTACATGAACAAGGTCTATTATGGCGGCGGCGCCTATGGAATCGACGCCGCCTCGCGAAAGTTCTTCGGCCATTCGGCGCGTCAGTTGAGCCTCGCCGAGGCGGCGGTGATCGCGGGGCTCGTCAAAGCGCCCTCGCATTATTCGCCCACCGCCGATGCCGAGGCCGCGATCGGCCGCGCGGGCGTCGTCCTCAGGCTGATGGCGGAAACCGGTGCGATCACGCCCGAGCAGGCCGCCGACACCGACCCGGCCTCGGTCGAGCTCGTACCCGAGCCGCACCAGAACAGCGTGCGCTATTTCACCGATTGGGCGCTTCCCCAGCTCGAGATGCTGATCGACGAGAACACCGCGCCACTCGATGTGTGGACGACGCTCGACCTCTCGATGCAGCGCGCCGCCGACGCCGCGATCCGCGCCAACGTGCCCAAGGGCGCGCAGGGCGCGCTCGTCTCGATCGACCGCGACGGCGCGGTGCGCGCGATGGTCGGCGGTAAGGACTACGTCTCGTCGATCTACAACCGCGCGACCACCGCGGTGCGACAGCCGGGCTCGTCGTGGAAATTGTTCGTCTATCTCGCCGCGCTCGAGGCGGGGTATCGCCCCGACGACGTGGTCGTCGACGAGCCGGTGACGATCGACGGGTGGAGCCCGCGCAACGATTCGGGCCATTTTTCGGGGCCGATGAAGGTCCGCACCGCGCTCGCGTATTCGGTCAACACGATCGCCGCCAAGCTCGGCCAGGATGTCGGCTTCCACACGGTCGCGGACATGGCGCGCCGCTTCGGCATCACGACCCCGATCGACACCACCCCGGCAATGGTGCTCGGCACGTCCGAGGTCCACCTGATCGACATGACGCGCGCCTTTGCAAGCGTCGGCAACAAGGGCGTCGCGGTGACGCCCTTCGGGATCACCAAGGTGACCGCGAACGGCGTGACGATCTACGAACACGAGGTCGATCGCAGCCATGTTCTCGTCGCGCCCTATGTCGCCGCCGAGATGACCGACCTTCTCCAGACCGCGGTTGCGACCGGCACCGGCCGCGCCGCGCAGATCGGTCGCCCGGTCGCGGGCAAGACGGGCACCACCACCTCGAACAAGGACGGCTGGTTCCTGGGCTTTTCGAGCGGGCTCACGACGGGCGTGTGGATGGGCAAGGACAATGCCGATCGGGTGCCGGGCCTCTCCGGCGGCCATGCGCCGGCGCGGGCGTGGCACGATTTCATGATCAAGGCCGTCGCGAAGCGCCCGATCGAGAAGTTCGAGACCGAGGTCACGCTTCCCGAATGGCAGCTCGAGCCCGATGAGGAATCCTATTTCGGCGCGCCCGACAACGGCTTTTTCGTCGACGAGAACGGCTACCCGATTGCGCCGGGCGCCTATCCGGGCGATTATTCGGGCGGCGGCTATCCCGAGCAGGGCTATCCCGACGCCTATCCCGGTGGTGCCTACCCGCCGCAGGGCGACCAATTCCCGTCCGCCGAGCGCGCGCCGGACGACACCGAGACGACCACCACGGAGGACATCCGGCGCGGCAATCTTCGGTATCCGCCCGCACAACAGCCCGCGCCGCCACCCGAGCGGCTCGACCAGGACTGGATGGATCGCGTGCTCGGCCGAACCCCCGAGCCGCGTGCGGCCCCGGCACCGGGGCGCACGCCGGCGCCGTCCCGCACACCGGCCGAGCGGCCGGGCCGGCCTCAGGAGTCGCGACCGATCCAGTGAAGACCGGCCCCGTGGGTGCGCAGCCACGCGCGCGCCGGCGCCGGATCATCGCCATAGAGTCCGGCGACCAGATCGTGGAACGCGGTGCCGTGATTCATGTGAACGCGATGCGCGACCTCATGCGCCACCGTCGCGCGGCGGACGAAGGCGGGCGCGAGGATGAGCCGCCAGCTATAGCGAATTGCGCCGCTGCCGGCGCAGCTCCCCCAGCGCCCGCGGGGATCGCCCACCGACACACGCGTGACGACGACGCCCGCACGCTGGGCATAGAAACCGGTTTCCTCGCTCAGCACACGCAGCGCCTCGCCGCGCAGCCATTGCGTGATCCGGCGCGCGAGCCCGTCGGCAGGACCGCCGCAGACGAGCCGATCGCCCTCGCGCGCCACCGTGCGACCCGCCTCGGCGTGCCAGTCGATCACCAGCACGCCGTTCCCGAACGGAACGGACGCTCCCGGCACGAACGGCCACGCATCGGGGAGGCCCGCGCGCTGGCCCGCGATCCACTCGTGCTGCGTCTCCGCCCAGCGCAGGGCCGCCTTGAGCGACGCGCGCGCCGGCAACGTGAGCCGGGTGCGGCCCGTCGCCGGATCGACCGAAAGCTTCGCACGCCGCGCCCGAGCGTGGCGCACGACATGGATCGCGCCGCTCATCACATCATAGCTCGCGGTCGACCAGGTGATGCTCGAGATCGCCGGCATCGTCTTCGGAGATCGTCCAGCCGCGCACCGATTGCCCGGCACGGTGCACCGCCTCGCGATCGCCGCACACCAGATAATGCCAGTCGGGGAGCTTCTCGCCTGCCGCGCGCAGCCGATAGGCGCAGGTCGCGGGCAGCCAGTCGATCGCCTCGACATTGCCCGCGTTGAGGCGCACGCACTCGCTCACATAGGCATGCCGATGCCGATAGTCCGAACATTGTCCCCTGCTTCGGTCGAGCAGTCGGCATGCGACATTGGTCGCCAACAGCTCGCCCGTCTCCTCGTCCTCGAGCTTGTGGACGCAGCATTTGCCGCAGCCATCGCACAACGCCTCCCATTGCGCGCGATCGAGCTTTGCAAGCGGCACATCTTCCCAGAAGCCCGCAATCATGTCGTCCAGCGTTCGATCTCTTTCACGATGGCGTCCGGCGATTCCTCGATCGGAAGCAGCGCCAGCGGCTCGTTGTCGGGGCTCATCAGATAGACCTGGCGGCTATGGTTGACGAGATAGCCGCCACCCTCGCTCGGCGGCTGCGCTTTGTAGTAGATTGCATATTCCTTCGCGACCCTAGCGATCGTCTCGGGATCGCCCGTTAGCCCGAGCAGGCGGGGGTAGAAGGCGTCGGTGAACTCGGTGAGCACCGCCGGCGTGTCGCGTGCCGGATCGACGGTCACGAAGATCGGCTGGATGCGCTTCGACAGCCCGGGATCCTTCTGGTCGAGCAACCGCATCGCGGCCCCAAGATTTTGCATGTCGACCGGGCAGACGTCGGGACAGAAGGTGTAGCCGAAATACATGATCCGATATTTGCCGGCGAAATCGCTGTCGCTGACCGGCTTGCCGTCCTCGCCGATCAGCGTGAAGGGCCCGCCGATGCGTGCGCCGGCGAGCGGCGGCGGCGTCTCGGCAGCGGTCGCATTCTCGGCTGCGGGTTGCGGGGAACAGGCGGAGGCCGCTAGGATCGCGGCAAGCGACAGGACACGGAGCAACTCGTTCATGGCGACGCCAGCCATGATCGGTTAGGCGCGTCGGCGCAAGGGCAAGGGACAAGGAGCATCATGTCGATCGGTTCGGTTCGCGCGGGGTTCGCGGCGTTGCTGCTCGCTTCGGCGGGCGGCGCGAACGCGCAGCTCAATTATTCGGAAAGCTACACATTCCTCCAGGCGGTGAAGGACGCCAAGGGACAGGAAGTCTCCGACATGCTCGCGAAGCCCGGCACCACGGTGATCAACTCGCACGAACGCGGCACCGGTGAGGGCGCGCTCCACATCGTCGTCCGGCGCAACGACCCGACCTATGTTCGCTTCCTGCTCGAACATGGCGCCGATCCGAACATTCGCGACAGTGGCGGCGTCACGCCGCTGATGCTGGCAGTGACGCAGAACGCCCCCGCGTGCGTCGCGGCGCTGCTTGCGCATCATGCCGATCCGGATGTCGCGAACGACAACGGCGAGACGCCGCTCATCCGCGCGGTCCAACTGCGCAATCTCGATCTTGTCCGCACGTTATTGAAGGCCGGCGCGGATCCCGACCAGGCGGATCATCTCGCCGGCCTGTCGGCACGCGACTATGCCCGCAACGACACCCGATCGCCCGCCTTGCTCGAAGCGATCGAAGATACGCCGCGTCCGGGCCGGAAGGCCGTGTCGGGGCCGACGCTGTAGATCACCACGACATTCGTCGGGTTCATTCTCGCCCTTCCGACGCCTGATTGCTGGCGGCGTTGCCACCGACCGGCCGTGCTCGTGAGGCGCGGCGCTCGGGGAAGGGGGATCAGACGGGCGTAGTGTACCGTTACCTTCCGGGCATCGATCGGCTCGAGAACGCGGCCGTCCGACCCGATTTCGAATCCATCAAAACAAGGATGCGGCCTCGGGATCGAGCGCACCGATCAGCCGTCGACCCGCGCGGCGGGCAAAGGCGAGCGTGCAGCGCTTGCGTACGTGCGCCGGAAGCGCGATCGTCGCCGCGTCGCGGACGATTGCGGCATCGTAGCGATCTGCGAGGATCAGCCCCGCACGGTCGGGAAGGAAACCGGCGCGATCGAGCGGGGTCGCGTCGAAGCCCGCCGGCAGCGCCCAGAAGAAGCGATCGCAATGATCGAGATAGTCCGTCCACTTGGCGTCGCCGAGCAGATCGGCGCGCGCGACCTTGATCTCGACGATCACGATCCCGCCCTTGGAATCGAGCGCCATCAGGTCGGCGCGCCGTCCGCCGTCGAGCGGAACCTCACCCATCGCGACCAGCCCGTGGCGCAGCAACAATCGCGTTACCCCGCGCGAGACATCGGCGGCGCACAGCGCAGACCCGGGGTCGTCGATACAGGCGGCGGGCGGCTCGATCATGTCGTCCGCCATAGAACAGGAGGCGAACGGAGCCAAGCCCGGGCGCCGCTGCGCTGCGTCACCTGTAGAAGATGTGGTGCCCGATCGTCGCGACCTCCGCCTTGCCCCAGCCGGGGCGCACACGGGTGGCGTGGAAGAACAGGGCATCGGGCGCGGGATTCTTCCAATCGTCGCTCATCGCGATCTGCGCCACCGCCATCGCGGTATGATATGCCTTGCGATTCGTGTCGATCGGCGGAATTTCGCCGTGGCGGACGAAGGAGAACTGCCCGCGCTGGGTCACCACACCGCAGACCGTCGATGGAAAACGACCCGATTCGACACGGTTCATGATGACATTCGCGACCGCGAGCTGGCCCGAGAGCGGCTCGCCCTTCGATTCGAAGTAGATCGCGCCGGCCAGGCAGGCGAGTTGCGGGTCGATATCGGCCGGCATGTCCCGATCGGCGACCGCCTCGGCGAGCGATGCGTAATCGGCATCGGCCTCGATCTCTTCGGTGGGGATCATCTGGACATGGATGCCGTCGGGCTTAGGGACGGGTGTCACCGTCGGTGCGGTTACCGTATCCGTCTTCGGAACCGTTACCGATCCTGAGACGTTGGGGAGGTCGGACGTGGCGCTTGGGCCATCAACCGCTTTGGCCAGTTCGGATGCGACGCCGGGCGCGGCCCCGCTGCCGATACCGGCAACACAAAGAGAGAACGCCGCGAAAGCCGCAGCGCGCTGGAATATCGTCATTGATCACGGTACGAATGCGGTTGGCGCGCGACCGGAGGCGTATTCTTCGCCGATCCGCCGGTAACCCCCCGACTGCGTCACCACCCGATCTCTGACCCCGTGCGGCACAACGCGTCACTCAATAACCCATGTTCTTGTTTGTGCGGTGCAAAAGAGTCAACGCCCGAGGATCGTTTCAGCGGCGAACCGTTCTGCCGACGCGATATCCAGTTCGATTACCCATAAATCGGGGTCGGAGCGCCGCCGCCGCGCCCAGTATTCTGCAATTTTCTCTTCTTTTTGAGTATCTTGCGGACCAGACTCGACCAAGGTCTCGGTGCCGTCGAAACCGAGCCCGCGCTCCAGGAAGCGCGGATTCTCGCCGTTCTCGCGTGCCACAACGAGAATGCCGCCGGCCTGCGCATCGCCCTTGGCGAGCACCATGCCGAGCCCGCCCGAATCGTTCACGCGTCGCAGCAGCGCGCTGACGACCACCCCGCTCGGAAGCCGTGTGCTCATGGGGTGGCACGATAGCCGGGAAGCGTCGCGAGCGGGATTCGCGAGCGCATGAAGGTTCCGGTGCCGCGCGCCGCTTCCTCGCCTTCGGCATCGATCAGCCGCGCCTCGGCGACGAATACCCGGCGCTGCCCGCTCACCCAACGGCCCTCCGCGGTAACCGGCCCAGCGCGCAGCGGCCGGGTGAAGAGCAAGTTGAACGCAGTGGTCAGCAGGAATCGGTCGGTGACGAGGCTGTTCGCTGCGTAAAAGGCGGCGTCGTCGAGCATCTTGAAATAGCCGGTGCCGTGCGCCGCACCGGCAGCATGGAAATGCCGCTCCTCGATCGCGAAGCGGATGCGCGAGACGCCGGGCGCGACGATGTCGAGCCGCGACTCGAACAAAGTGTTGATCGGCGCGGCGTCGTAGAGCGATTCGAGCGCACGAAAATGCGCTTCCTCGCCCGCCGGCGAGTCAGGCGGCATCGCGCGTTTCGGCGTCGGTCAGCAGCGCGTAGAGCGCGTCGGGCGAGCCCGCGCCGCGCAACTTGGCGACGAAGCTGCGATCGCGCAGCCCACGCGACACGCGCGCGAGCGCTTTCAGATGATCGGCGCCCGCCTGCGGCGGCGAGAGCAGCATGAAGACGAGGTCGACCGGCAGATCGTCGATCGCTTGATAATCGACCGGCTGCGCGAGCTGCGCGACGACGCCGACGACGTGATCGATGCCCCCGATTCGCCCGTGCGGAATCGCGATTCCCCCACCGAAGCCGGTCGATCCCAGCTTCTCGCGCTCGGAAAGCGTCTCGACGATGACCGCGGGATCGAGGTCATAGGCGTGGCCGGCCGTGGTCGCGAGCGTTTGGAGAAGGTGCTTCTTGGTCGGGGCAGGCACGCACGCGAGCACCGCATCGGGATCGAGCAGATCGCTGAAATGGGTCATGATGTATCTCTGTCTAGCACGGGCGAGCCGCACCTCAAACCGACCGGCGGCCGCCGGTCGGTCCACATCGGAGAGGTTCGCCGTTCAGCCGGTTCGGTTGGGCTCGACCCAGCCGATCGTCCCGTCGCCGCGGCGATACACCATATTGTAGGCGCCCGTGCCGCTATTGCGGAACATCAGCGCGGAGGTATTCCGCAGATCGAGCATCATCACGGCGTCGGACACGCTCGCATCGGGGACGTTCGCGCGCGTCTCCGCGACAATCAGCGGATGGTCGACCTCGACCTCATCCTCGCCCACGAGCTCGGAGAAGATGGTGTAACCGGCATTGTCGTACGCGCCCTGCTCGGCCGCAGCGGCGGTCTGCCCCGCATTACGATCCTTGAGACGGCGCATATAGCGGCGAAGCTGCTTTTCGATCTTGTCGGCCGCGCCGTCGAACGCGCCATGCGCGTCGCTGCCGTCGTTGGTGCCCTTGAGCACCAGGCCCTGCATCACGTGCGCGACGATGTCGCACGTGAAGCCGGCATCATGCGGCCCCTTGCCGAAGGTGATGTGCGCGGAGAGCGCACGAGAGAAATATTTGTCCGCAATACCCTGGAGACGGTCCTGACAATGGCTCTTGAGCGCGTCGCCGACATCGACCTGATGGCCCGAAACCCGGATATCCATGGCTTTTTCTCTCCAAGCTATAAAGGGGACGTGGGCACGCCCCCTGGCGACGTCAACCGGTCGCCCCGGCGCTCCAGAGCGGATTGACGACATCCTTCAGAAACGCCGCGTGAGCGACAAGTTCCGCCTCGCTCGCCACAAAGGTGCGTGGCGGCCGCACCACGCGCGCCGCAACCGCGACGCGCGCCGCTTCTTCCGGCTCCGCCGGTTCCGAAACGAGGCCCAGCCCAATCTGCCGGCCGCCGGTGAGTTCGACATAGACCTGCGCCAGAAGCTGCGCATCGAGCAGCGCCCCGTGCAGCACGCGATGGCTGCGGTCGATCCCGTAGCGCGTGCAGAGTGCATCGAGCGTGTGCTTGGCACCGGGGTGGCGCGTGCGTGCGATCGCGAGCGTGTCGACCATCCGCTCGATCGCAATCGTGACGCGGCCGCAGCGGCCAAGTTCGCCATTGACGAAAGCGAAGTCGAACCCCGCATTGTGCGCGATGAGCGGACTGTCGCCGAGAAATTCGAGCAGCGCCTCGACCGCGTCGGCGAAGAGCGGCTTGTCGGCGAGGAAGGCATCGCCGATGCCGTGGATCGCGTGTGCTTCGGCCGGCATCGTGCGCTCGGGATGGTAATAGGCGTGGAAGGTCCGCCCCGTCTCGACGCGGTTGACGAGCTCGACGCAGCCGATCTCGACCAATCGGTCGCCGCCACCAAAGCTGAGCCCCGTGGTTTCGGTATCGAACACGATTTCGCGCATGTCGGTGATTATCGCGCCTGGCCGCTCGCGAGGCAAGCGATCACTGCACGCACCTGCACGCGCGTCGCCTCGAACGATCCGTCGGTCGAAATGATGAAGTCGGCGCCGCGGCGCTTCTCCTCGTCGGGCATCTGGCGCGCAAGGATCGCGCCGAACCGCGCCTCGGTCATCCCGGGCCGTGCGAGCACGCGCGCGCGCTGAACCGCTGCCGGCGCGGAGACTACCGCGATCTTGTCGACCGCAGCCTCGCCGCCGGTCTCGAACAACAGCGGAATGTCGAGTACCACGAGCGGCGTGTCGGCATGTTGCGCCAGGAAGGCGGCGCGCTCCTCGGCCACGGCCGGATGGACCAGCGCCTCCAATTGCCGAAGCCGCGCCGGATCGCCGAGCACCGCCTCGCCGAGCGCGGTTCGGTTGACCCCCTCGGATCCGGTCGTATCGGAAAACGCCGCCTCGATTCGTTCGACCAGCCGGCCGCCCGGCCCTTGTAGCCGATGCACCACGGCATCGGCGTCGAACACCGGCACGCCCGCCTCGGCGAACATCTGCGCGACCGTAGATTTCCCCATCCCGATCGAGCCGGTGAGGCCGAGCCGAATCATGACGCCAACAACGCGCGAAGCTCCTCGTCGCGCTCGCGCGGCGGCGCTTCGCCGAAGAAAATTTCGAACGCAAGCGCAGCCTGCCCGATCAGCATCTCGAGCCCGTCCACCGTCTCAAGCCCGCGCGCGTGCGCCGCCGCCAGCAGATCGGTTTCGAGCGGCGCATAGACGATGTCATAGATGATCGCGTCGTCGGGCAGCGGCGACAGGTCGAGCGCGAGCGGCGGCTGACCAGTCATGCCGAGCGGGCTCGCATTGACCAGCAACGCCGCGGGCGGCAGCGCTGCGTCGAGCGGCAGCGCGTCGCCCGCAAGCCCGAAGCCCGCGAGCAGCGCCGCGCCCTTGAGCGGCGACCGGTTGAGCAAAGTGACGCGCCCGACGTCCATCTTCGACAGCGCAAACAGCACCGCGCGCGCGGCGCCGCCGGCGCCGACCACCACCACCGGCGCTCCCGCAAGGTCGAGCGCGGCGATCGGTGCATAGAAGCCGGCCGCGTCGGTGTTGGTGCCGACCAGCGCCCCGTCTTCGGCGCGGAAGACGGCGTTGATCGCGCCGATCGTCGCGCGGACGTCGCCCCGATCCTCGACGAAGTCGAGCGCGGCCTGCTTATGCGGCAGCGTGATGTTGCACCCGCACCAGTCGGGATCGTCACGCCGGCTCGCGAAGAAGGTACCCAGCCCGTCCGCCTTCACATGCGTGCGCCGATACTCGGCGTCGATCGCCAGCGCCTCCAGCCAAAAATTGTGAATCACCGGTGATTTGGACTGCGCAATCGGATCGCCGACCACCTCTGCATAGGTCATGACGCCAATACTCCGCGCGTCCGCAGATAATCGAGCACCGGCAGGAGCGGCATGCCGAGTACGGTGAACTGGCTTCCCTCGATCCGGCGAAAGAGCTGCGCGCCCGGTCCCTCGATCCGATAGCAGCCGACGCAGCCCGAAACCGTGGGCCATTCCGCGTCGAGATATTCCTGAATGAAGCCCTCCGACAACGGCCGCACGATCATCTTGGCGCGATCGACCACCCGCCACACCGGTCGGCCATTCTCGGCGATCACCGCCGCGCTCACCAGATCATGGCGCTTGCCCGACATGAGTCGCAGATGCCCGGCTGCCTGCTCGCGACTCTCGGGCTTGTCGAGCGTGGTTCCATCCTCGAGCGCGACGAGCGAATCCGATCCCAACACTAGCGCATCGGCATGCGCCTGCGACACCTTGAGCGCCTTCAGCTCCGCCAGAGCATCGGCAAGGTTGCGCGGCGCGACGTTGTCGCCCCGCATCGCGAGCTTGACCGAGTCCTCATCGACATTGGCGGCGATTGCTTCATACGGCACGCCGGCCGCATCGAGCATCGCGCGTCGTGACGCGCTCTTTGAAGCCAGAATCAGGCGCATGCCGCCTCGCGCTCCTGCACCAGCGCGATGATAGCGGCCGCGGTCTCCTCGATCGAGCGGCGGGTGACGTCGATCACCGGCCAGCCGTTGTCCGCGAACATCCGCCGCGCGAAGGCCACCTCGCGCTGCACCGCTTCGGCATCGACATAGTCGGTTTCAGGCGCCTGGTTGAGCGACAGCAGCCGGTTGCGCCGAACCTGGATCAGCCGGTCGGCGCTCGTCGTCAGCCCGACGACCAACGGGTGCTTGAGACCGAACAACGCCGCCGGCGGCGGGCTTTCGACGACGATCGGAAGGTTGGCGGTCTTGTACCCGCGATTGGCGAGATAGATCGAGGTCGGCGTCTTCGACGAACGTGAGACGCCGACAAGCAGTATCTCGGCCTCTTCCCAATCCTCCTGCCCGATTCCGTCGTCGTGCGCGATCGTGAACTGGATCGCATCGACGCGCGCGAAATAGGCGGCATCGAGCACGTGCTGCCGCCCTGGCCGCGCCTTGGCCTGCTGCCCCAGCATCGCCGAGAGCGCGGCGTTGACCGGATCGAGCGGCGCCACCGCGGGCAATCCCAGCGACCGGCAGCGCTGCTCGAGGATGCGCCGCGTCGTGCTGTTGACGAGCGTATAGACGACCAAGCCGGGATTCTGCGCGATCTCCTGCAGAATCCGTTCGAGATGCGCCTCGGTACGCACCATCGGCCAGAAATGGCGGATCGTCTCGACATCGTCATATTGGGCGAGTGCCGCCTTGGCGATATTCTCCAGCGTTTCGCCTGTCGAATCCGACAGCAGATGGAGGTGCAGCCGCATCAATGGGACGGAATTGTGGAAAACATGCGCGCTAGCGCTAGCGCAACCCGGGCGCTCCGCCAAGCGAGGGGGTCGCGTGTGGATAGCACGCGATCCATCCACAATCGCATCCCCAGCCGCTGGTTCCCCCCACAGGCTGTGGAAAACGGGGATCGATGTATCGAATCGGACGGCTTATCGCATGCCCGCGCGGTCAAGCTGTTGGCATTTCGGGCATCACCGCATAAGCCCCGACATCCACGCGCCAACCACATCAACATCCTTTTAAGAATCTAGATTCTTCTAGAAGTAGGAACCTCGACGCTGTCCGGCTCACCCGAAACCAAGCCGCTGCTCGCGACGCTCAAAGGCGCTCGGCAGACAGTGCCCCCGGTCTGGCTGATGCGGCAGGCGGGGCGCTATCTTCCCGAATATCGCGCGCTTCGAGAATCCAAGGGTGGCTTCCTCGACCTCGCGACCGATCCTGAGGCTGCGGCCGAGGTCACGCTGCAACCGATCCGGCGGTTCCGGTTGGATGGCGCGATCCTGTTCTCCGATATCCTGATGGTGCCCTGGGCGCTCGGCCAGGATCTCCGCTTTGACGTAGGTGAGGGACCGCGGCTGAGCCCCAAGGCGGCCAGTCGGGACGTGATCGACAGCTTCGTTTGTCAAAATCACGACAAACTCCAACCGATCTATCAAACCGTTTCACGCGTCGCCGCCGCGCTACCGGCCGACGTGACGCTGCTCGGCTTTGCCGGGTCGCCCTGGACGGTGGCCACCTATATGATCGGCGGACAAGGTTCGAAGGATCAGGCCGAAGCCCGCATGCTTGGCTATACCGATCCTGATGCAATGCAGGCCTTGATGGACAAGATCGTCGATCTGACCGTCGATTATCTGGCTAATCAGTACGAGGCCGGCGCCGAGGTCGTCCAACTGTTCGATAGCTGGGCGGGAAGTTTATCGCCGTCGCAGTTTGAGGCGTGGGTGATCGCGCCAACCGCGCGGATCGTGACGCGCCTTCACGAACGCTGTCCCGGCATGCCGATCATCGGTTTTCCCAAGGGGGCGGGCGGCAAGCTCGCCGCCTATGCGCGCGAGACCGGTGTCGATGCGATCGGACTCGACGAGAGCGTGGATCCCGCCTGGGCGGACGCGGCATTGCCGCCCGGTCTGCCGGTCCAGGGCAATCTCGACCCGCTGGCGCTGCTTGCGGGCGGCGATGCGCTCGATGCGGGCGTTGACCACATTGTCCGTGCGCTCCAGGATCGTCCGCACGTCTTCAATCTGGGCCACGGCATCGGTCAGCACACGCCGATCGCTCATGTCGAACGGCTGCTGGCGCGGGTGAGGGGGAACGCATGATCGGCTTTCTGGGCGGCGCCTACCCTTGGGTGAAGGCTGCGCATGTCATCTTCGTCGTCTTCTGGATGGCGGGCATGTTCATGCTGCCGCGCTACCTGGTCTATCATCAGGAAGCGCTCGGCGATCCCGGGCAGGAAACGTTGTGGATCGATCGCGAGAAGAAACTGCGCACCATCATCATCACGCCCTCGATCATCCTCGTGTGGGCGCTGGGGCTGCTGCTCGCGGCCAATATCGGACTATTCAATGGTCAGCCTGGTCTGGGCTGGCTCCACGCCAAGCTCGTCTTCGTGTTGATGCTTTCGGGCTATCACGGCTGGGCGGTCGGCTATTCGAAGAAGCTCGCGCGTGGGAAAACGACGATGACGGGGCGCCAGCTTCGCATGGTCAACGAGGTGCCGGCGCTGCTCCTCGCGCTGATCGTCATCCTTGTGATCGTCCGGCCGTTCTAGCCCGCCTGCCGCTTGACTTGAGCCCGACCCCCACCTAATTCGCGAACCATCCGGCGCGCGGTGAACCGCCCGTTGTCGGCCCTCCCTTTCCGCTCCGTCGCTTTGCCGTCGATCGACGCGCCTCAAGACAAAGCCCGCAACCGGACCTTTTCCATGCATCTCAAAGACCTCAAGAAAAAGACTCCCGCCGAACTGGTCGAAATGGCCGAGGCGCTAGGGGTCGAAGGCGCATCGACGCTCCGCAAGCAGGATCTGCTTTTCGGCATCCTGAAGGAACAGGCCGAGCAGGGCGATCAGATCATGGGGCTCGGCACGATCGAGGTGCTGCCCGACGGCTTCGGCTTCCTGCGCAGCCCCGAGGCGAACTATCTCGCCGGCCCCGACGACATCTATGTGTCGCCCAACCAGGTCCGCAAGTTCGGCTTGCGCACCGGCGACACGGTCGAGGGCGAGATCCGCGCACCCAAGGATGGCGAGCGTTATTTCGCGCTGACCAAGCTCACCAGCATCAATTTCGACGATCCCGATGTCGTTCGGCATCGGGTCAATTTCGACAATCTCACGCCACTTTACCCCGAGCAGAAGCTGACGCTCGACCCGCAAGATCCGACGATCAAGGACAAGTCGGCGCGGGTGATCGACATCGTCAGTCCCCAGGGCAAGGGCCAGCGCACGCTGATCGTCGCGCCGCCGCGGGTCGGCAAGACGGTGATGCTCCAGAACATCGCCAAGGCGATCACCGACAACCATCCCGAGGTGTTCCTGATCGTGCTGCTCATCGACGAGCGGCCCGAGGAAGTCACCGACATGCAGCGTTCGGTGGTCGGCGAGGTCGTCTCCTCGACCTTCGACGAGCCCGCCAACCGCCACGTCCAAGTCGCCGAAATGGTGATCGAGAAGGCCAAGCGCCTCGTCGAGCACAAGAAGGACGTGGTGATCCTCTTGGATTCGATCACCCGCCTGGGGCGCGCCTACAACACGGTGGTGCCGAGCTCGGGCAAGGTGCTGACCGGCGGCGTCGACGCCAACGCGCTCCAGCGGCCCAAGCGGTTCTTCGGCGCCGCGCGCAATATCGAGGAGGGCGGGTCGCTTTCGATCATCGCCACCGCGCTCATCGATACCGGCAGCCGCATGGACGAGGTGATCTTCGAGGAGTTCAAGGGCACCGGCAACTCCGAAATCGTGCTCGATCGCAAGGTCGCCGACAAACGCATTTTCCCCGCGCTCGACGTCGGCAAATCGGGCACGCGCAAGGAAGAGCTGCTGGTCGACAAGGCCAAACTCTCCAAGATGTGGGTGTTGCGTCGCATCCTCATGCAGATGGGCACGATCGACGCGATGGAATTCCTGCTCGACAAGATGAAGGATTCGAAGACCAACGAAGATTTCTTCGACAGCATGAATCAATAGCGCTGCGCCGGTCGATTGCATCTAATTGATGGGTGCAGGCTCGATCGACTTCCATACGTGATCCGGGACTTGCTGCGGGGTCACCGCCCTAGCCTTCGCTTGTGGCACGTTAGATGCCGGAACAAGTCCGGCATGGCGTCGACGGGCGACCCACGGCGCGGCTAGGCTCGGCCGTTCGCCCCTGCTAGGGGGCCGTATGCCGACCTTCTCCATCGCCGACGTCTTCACCGCCGCAGGGCTCGCGACACTCGGTCAGGTCATCATGATCGACCTGATGCTCGCCGGCGACAATGTCGTCGTGCTGGGCACGCTCGCGGCGGGGCTGCCGCCCAAGAACCGAAAGCGCGTGCTCGGAATCGGCGTCGGCATCGCGCTCGTCTGCCTCGTCGGATTCGCCTTTTTCGCGACCACCCTGCTCCATGTTGTGGGCCTGCTCTTCGCCGGTGGGGTGCTGCTGCTGTGGGTCGGCTGGAAGCTTTTTCGCGAAATTCGCCCGCCCAAGGTCGCCATGCCGGTCGACGATCCCGACACCCCGGCGATCGAGGGAGGTCGGCCGAGCAAGAGTTTCGGGAAAGCCGTCGTCCAGGTCGCGCTCGCCGACCTGTCGATGAGCCTCGACAACGTGCTCGCGGTCGCAGGTGCGGCCCGCGATCATCCGACCGTGCTGTTCTTCGGACTCGCGCTCTCGGTGACGCTGATGGCGGTTGCGGCGAACCTGATCGCGCGGATCATCGAACGCTATCACTGGATCGCCTATATCGGGCTCGTCGTGATCCTCTACGTCGCCGGGTCAATGATCTACGATGGCTGGGTTGATCCGGAGATCGGCATCGGCCACCTGTTTCGCGCATGGATCTAGGCGCGCTGCTCAGCCCCGAGGCCTTGGCCGTATTGGCCGAGGTCGTCATGATCGATCTCGTGCTCGCGGGCGACAATGCCGTCGTTGTCGGGACGATCGCGGCCGGCCTGCCCAAGCACCAGCAGAAGAAGGTGGTGCTCGTCGGCGTTGGCGCTGCGCTGGTGCTGCGGATCGCTTTCGCGCTCGCCGCAACACAGCTTCTCCAGGTCGTCGGGTTGCTCTTTGCCGGTGGGATGCTGCTGCTGTGGGTCGCGTGGAAGATGCGGCGCGAGCTGCGCCACCACGATCCTGCCGACGCAGAAAGTGGCGAACTGCCGCCCAAGTCGTTCGCCAGGGCCGCCTGGGCGGTTGCGCTGGCGGATGTCAGCATGAGCCTCGACAACGTTCTCGGGGTCGCCGGCGCCGCGCGCGATCACCCGGCGATTCTCGTCTTCGGCCTCGTTTTCTCGGTCGCGGTGATGGGCCTGGCAGCGGGCCTGATCGCGCGCGTGATCGACCGCTATCGCTGGATCGCGTGGTTCGGCCTCGGCGTCATCGTCTGGGTCGCGGTCAAGATGATCCACGACGGCCTCGTCGACCGCGAGCTCGGCCTTCTCAGCGCGTTTGCCTGAGCGCACATCGCTGTAGCACAGGCGCGCGCGGCCTGGAGCGCCAAGGCTATCCCAGATTCTTCGCGAAGAACTCTGCCGTCCGCTTGTCGGCCAGCGCTGCCGCCTCGTCCGAGCGCCGCTTGCCGAATTCGGTCGCGAAGCCGTGATCCTCGCCGGGATAGTCGCACAGGGTGACCTTGGGATGACCGCCCAGTCCCTCGTGCATCTTGTGCTGCGCCTCGGCGTTCACGAAGTGGTCGGCGCCCGCGATATGGAGCATGAGCGGATTGGCGATGGCGTGTTTTTCACCTAAAAGGTTATCAATGCCGACCGCGTAGTAACCAACACAGGCGTCCGCATCGGTGCGGGCGGCGGTCATATAAGCGAGACGGCCACCCAGGCAGTAGCCCACTGCGCCGACCTTGCCGTCGCCGCCCAGCGCCTTGCGCGCGGCTCTGATCGTCGCCTCGATGTCGCGGATGCCTGCGTCCTGGTTGAACTTTCCCATCATCTCGAGCGCGCGTTGGAATTGCGGCTCGATATCGGGATCGAGCTCGACGCCCGGCTCGAGCCGCCAGAAGAGATCGGGCGCGAGCGCGAGATAGCCGCTCTCCGCCCAGCGATCGCACTTGCGCCGGATGCCCGCATTGACGCCGAAAATCTCTTGGATCACGATGATCGCCGCCCGCGTCTTACCCTCGGGTCGCGCGCAATAGGCGGTGAAGCTGCCTTGGCCGTCGAGCGGCGTGATCGCCAGCATCTCACTCATCCTTGTCCTCCTTTGACACGACGCTCGTGGTCGAGCAGCCATTGTTTGGTCGCGGGGCCTTCTCCGGCCGAATAGGCACCGAGGACGCCGCCCGCGGCGAGAACGCGGTGGCACGGGACGATGATGGGAAAGGGGTTGCGCGCGCATGCCTGGCCGATCGCGCGCGGGCTCGATGCCGCCAGGCGGGCGAGCGCGCCATAGCTCAGCGTTTTTCCGAAGCCGATCGCGGTCATCGCGTCGCGCAGCGCCTGCCCGCGCGGCGTCCCTGCCGGCGCGAGTCGCAGATCGAACCCAATCCGCTCGCCCGCGAACCATTCCGAAAGTTGCTCGGCCGCGGTGCGTACGGCTTGGGCGTGCCCCGATACAGGCGCGGCGTCGTGCTCGATCGACACGCGGATGATGGCCGATTCACTCGCCATGATCCGCACCGCACCGATCGGCGTTGCGATCACCGCTTCGTCCTGCGCATACATGGCCAAAGGTGTGCAGCCAGCGCGCGACCAGCGCAAGCGGAGAGACGGCCATGAAGATCAACATCGAGATCGATTGCACGCCCGAGGAGGCGCGACGCGTGATGGGGCTACCCGATCTGACCCCGCTTCACGACCGCTATGTCGCGGCGATGGGCGACATGATGGATCCCAAGGCGCACCCAGAACTCATCGAGCAGATGATGCGGAGCTGGGCGCCGATGGGGGAGGGGGCGATGACCTTCTGGCGGCGGATATTCGAGACGGGCAATGGCGGCACCGGCGGCTGATACGATCGTTGCGCTGTCGAGCGGCGCGCCACCCGCGGCGATCGGGATCGTGCGGGTAAGCGGGTCGGCGGCGATCAACGCGGCCGAGGCGCTCGCCGGCACGCTCCCGCCGGCGCGCCGGGCGGCGGTTCGCGTCCTGCGCTCGGCCGGCGGCGACGTGCTTGATCGCGCGCTGGTGCTCGTGTTTGCGGGGCCGGCGACGGCGACAGGCGAGGATGTCGTCGAGTTTCACTGCCATGGCGGCCGGGCCGTGGTGCGTGCGGTCGAGGAGGCATTGGTCCTGCACCCCGGCCTGCGCCGCGCGGAGCCGGGCGAGTTCACGCGGCGCGCGCTCGCGGCGGGCAGGATCGACCTTGCCACAGCGGAGGGGTTGGCCGACCTGCTCGCCGCCCAAACCGAGGCGCAGCGGCGGGCCGCGGTCGCGGTGGCCGAGGGATCGGTGAGCCGGCAGGTAGCGGGGTGGACGGAGCGGCTGCTCGCGCTGGCCGCGCGGGTCGAGGCGGCGCTCGACTTTTCGGATGAGGGTGACGTCGCGGTCGATCTGGCACCCCTGACTGAGGGTGCTCAGGCGCTTGCGGAGGACATCGCAGCGGCGCTCGACAACCCACCCGTCGAGCGGCTGCGCGACGGAATCCGTGTGGTTCTGGCGGGCGCGCCCAATAGCGGCAAATCGACGCTGCTCAACGCGCTCGCCGATCGCGAGGCGGCGATCGTGTCGCCGATCTCCGGCACGACGCGTGACCGGATCGAGGTGCCGGTCGTCCGTGACGGAGTCGCTTGGCTGCTCACCGACACGGCGGGGCTGGTTGATGCCAGCGACGATCCGGTCGAGGCGATCGGCATCGGCCGCGCCCGCGAGGCGATTGCGGCCGCCGATATCGTGCTGTGGCTTGACGATGCGCCCGCGCCCGAAGGGGCACTCGCCCTCCACCCGCGCGCCGATGCGCCGGGGCGCGTGCCGGCGCCGGCGGGCAGGCTGGCGGTGTCGGCGCGGACCGGTGAGGGGATGGCGCAATTGTGGGAGGCGCTCGCCGATCACGCGCGGGCGCTGCTTCCCCGGCTCGATCGGCTGGTGCTCAACGCCCGCCAGCGCGATCTGTGCTGCGAGGCGCACGACGAGCTTGCGCCGGTGTCGGCGGATGATGACCCGTTGATTGTGGCCGAGCATCTGCGCCGCGCTCGGCTTGCGTTCGATCGCATCACCGGCAGGGCGGACGTCGAGGACATGCTCGACGCGCTGTTCGGCCGCTTTTGCATCGGCAAATGACGTGTTCCACGTGGAACCCTTTTGACTTTTGCTCGGGCCCGGCATAGCCGCGGCTGAAATGCACGCGTTCGATGTCATCGTCGTCGGCGGCGGCCACGCCGGCACCGAGGCCGCGGCCGCCGCGGCGCGGCGCGGCGCGCATGTTGCCTTACTTACCTTTGATGCGGGCAAGCTCGGCGCGATGTCGTGCAATCCCGCGATCGGGGGGCTCGGCAAGGGACATCTCGTTCGCGAGGTCGACGCCTTCGACGCGTTGATCGGCCGCGCCGCCGATGCGGCCGCGATCCATTACCGGATGCTCAACCGCAGCAAGGGGGCCGCGGTGCATGGCCCGCGGGTGCAGGCCGACCGGAAGCGCTATGCTGCGGCGATCCAGGCGATGCTGGCCGAACAGACCGACCTGACGGTGATCGAGGGCGAGGCGGTCGAACTGGATATTGGTGAGGGGCGGCTGCGCGGAATCATGCTCGCTGGCGGGGAGCGCCTTGTCGCGCCGGCGGTGGTCCTGGCGACGGGCACCTTCCTGGGGGGCCGGCTGTTCTGCGGCGAGGAGCGAACCGAGGGCGGGCGCACCGGCGAGAGGGCCGCGACCGCGCTTGGCCGCCAGCTCCGCGGGCTCGGCTTGCCGATCGCGCGACTCAAGACCGGCACACCGCCGCGGCTCGACGGCCGCACAATCGATTGGAGCGCGCTCGACCGCCAGCCGTCGGACGCCGATTGCTGGACGATGTCGCCGATGACGGACGCGCGCGCGCTGCCCCAGCTCGCTTGCTTCGTTACCCGCACCAACGCCCGCACCCACAACATCATCCGCGCGAGCCTCGATCGGTCGCCGCTCTTCTCGGGCGCAATCGAGGCGCGGGGCCCCCGGTACTGCCCCTCGATCGAAGACAAGATCGCGCGCTTCGGCGATCGCGACGGCCACCAGATCTTCCTTGAGCCCGAAGGCCTCGACGATTCGATCGTCTATCCCAACGGCATTTCGACCTCGCTTCCCGTCGATGTGCAAACCGCGATGGTCGCGAGCATGGCAGGGCTGGCGCGGGCGAGGATCGTGGTGCCGGGCTATGCGGTCGAGTACGACCATATCGATCCGCGCGCGCTTGGGACGACGCTCGAGACGAGCGCGCTGCCCGGCCTCTTCTGCGCAGGGCAGATCAACGGCACGACCGGGTATGAGGAGGCCGCCGCGCAGGGGCTGGTCGCGGGTCTCAACGCTGCCGCGCACGCGCGCGGGCTAGATGCGCTGGTGCTCGATCGCGCCGAGTCCTACATCGGCGTGATGATCGATGATCTCGTGCTTCACGGCATTACCGAGCCCTATCGCATGCTCACCGCCCGTGCCGAATATCGGCTGCGGCTGCGCGCCGACAACGCCGAGACCCGGCTCGGCGCGATTGCCGAACGGCTCGGCTGCCTCGGCGGTGCGCGCCGGGAGCACCTTCGCAGGCGCCGCGAGCAACGCGCTGAAATCGACCGTCACTTGGCGGAGAAGATTACCCCCACTGTTCTCGCGGCGCGTGGCGCACAGGTGGGGCAGGATGGGGTGCGGCGGTCGCGCGCCGAGTGGCTGCGCTTTGCCGGCGTGACGCTCGATCATGTCGCTCCGGACGGGCTCGACGACCCCCATTCCCCAATCGTCGCCGAGGCGATCGAGGATGCACGCTACGCGCCCTACCTCGAGCGCCAGACTGCCGAAGTTGCCGAGATGCGGGCGAGCGACGCTATCATGCTACCCAAGGAATTTGCCTATACGGCGGTGCCAGGCCTTTCGAGCGAGATGGTCGAGCGCCTTAGCGCCGCGCGGCCAGTCTCGCTTGGTGCTGCAGGTCGGGTGCGCGGGATTACGCCGGCTGCGCTCTCGGCAATTCTCCTTCACTTGCGCCGTCGCGCCGCATGAGCGAGGTCGAGGCTCGCCAATGGGTGCGTGAGCGGTTCGGCGTTCCACGTGAAACGGCGCTCGCCCGCTTCTGCGATATGGTCGTTACCGAGTCGCAGAAGCAGAATTTAATCGCAGCGTCGACCCTCGAGTCGATCTGGTCACGTCACGTTCTCGATTCGGCGCAACTCGTCAACCATGCCGACCGGAACGGAGCGTGGTTGGATATAGGTACAGGCGCGGGTTTTCCCGGCGTGGTCGTTGCATTGCTGACCGATCGGCCCGTCACCTTATGCGAGCCGCGCAACCGTCGTGCGTCGTTTCTGGCCGAATCGGTCGAAGCGCTGGGGCTCACCCCTCGGGTCGCGGTTATCCCCAGCAAAGTTCAGGCGATTTCTGGCACCTACGCGGTCATCTCTGCCCGGGCGGTTTCCACGTTGCCCGATCTTTTCTCCGCCGCGTGCCATTGCGCGACGCCCGACACGGTCTGGTTGCTTCCCAAGGGTAAATCGGCGCGGGAGGAGGTGGCGTCGGCGCGCAAGGCGTGGCATGGTTCGTTCCACGTGGAACGCAGCGTGACCGATCGGGACGCGCTCATCGTCGTGGCGAGAGGTATATACCCCCGATGACCTCGATCGCGGTCGCGAATCAGAAGGGTGGGGTCGGCAAGACGACCACCGCCATCAACCTGGGAACCGCGCTCGCCGCGGTGGGCATGCGCGTCCTGCTGATCGATCTCGATCCGCAAGGGAATGCGTCGACTGGTCTCGGCATTACACGCGCGGAGCGCCGCGTCTCAACCTACGATCTGCTCATCAACGATGCGTCGCTACGCGAGGCGGCGATCGCTTCACGCGTCCCGCGACTCGACGTCGTGCCCTCGACCGAAGATCTGTCGGGGGCCGAAATCGAGCTTGTGGAATACGAGGCGCGCACGCATCGGCTCGATCGGGTGCTCGCCGGGCATGACGGTGCGTGGGACGTGATTCTAATCGACTGCCCGCCGTCACTCGGACTCCTGACGCTCAACGCGATGGTGGCCGCCGATTCGCTGCTCGTGCCGCTCCAGTGCGAATTCTTCGCCCTCGAGGGGTTGAGCCAACTCCTCAACACGGTCGAGCGTATTCGGTCCCGTTTCAATCCGGGGCTCTCCATCTTGGGCGTAGTGCTGACGATGTACGACCGGCGCAATCGGCTGACAGAGCAGGTGTCGGACGATGTCCGCGCGGTTCTCGGCCGTGTGGTCTTCGACACGGTGATCCCACGCAACGTGCGCCTGTCGGAGGCGCCGAGCCACGGCGTGCCTGCGCTGATTTACGATCATCGTTGCGCGGGCTCGGAAGCGTATATCGCACTCGCGCGTGAGCTGATCGGGCGACTGCCCAAGCCGGCGAAGGCGGCATGAGCGAGGGTGCGCGCAAGCCCCGCCCCGGCCTCGGCCGCGGCCTTTCGGCGCTGATGGGCGACATCGCGCGCGAGGCACCCGTGACGCCGGGCGAGGCGCCCAGCGTCGTCGGGATTCGATCGCTGCCCGTCGCCTCACTCGCGCCGCACCCCGATCAGCCGCGCCGGACCTTCGACGAGGACGCCCTCGACGAGCTCGCGCGCTCGATCGCGAGCCGCGGCCTCATCCAGCCCATTGTGGTTCGACCGCATGGGCACGATTACCAGATCGTCGCCGGCGAGCGTCGATGGCGCGCGGCACAAAAGGCGAGACTTCACGAAGTTCCTGTAATCGTTCGCGATTTCGACGATTCGGAAACGCTCGAAATCGCAATTCTGGAAAATATTCAACGCGAGGATCTCAACGCGATCGAGGAGGCAGAGGCCTACCGCAAGCTGATCGACGAATTCGGCCACACGCAAGAGGCGCTCGGCACGCTCGTCCACAAGTCGCGCAGCCACGTTGCAAATCTGATGCGGCTGCTCGATCTGCCCGCGCCGGTACGCGATCATGTCGCGCACGGCCGGTTGAGCATGGGCCAGGCACGCGCACTGATCGGCGCGCGCGATCCCGAGGCACTCGCGCGCGAGGTCATCGATCGCGATCTTTCGGTGCGCGAAACCGAGAAGCTCGCGCGCGACGCCAAGTCAGGCAAGGGCGGCGCACCGCGCGATCGCGCCGCCAAGAATGCCGATATCGCCGCGCTGGAACGCCAATTGGGCGACCTGATCGGGCTCAATGTCACGATCAGCCACCGACCCAATGGCGGCACACTCACGCTCGCTTATTCGACTCTCGATCAGCTCGACATGGTCTGCCAGCGGCTGAGCGGAGAGACGATTTAGTCGGTCTCAGGCCTGTATTCGAATTTTAGCGGGGAACGCCGGCCCTCAACGATTCCGCGCCGCGAGCCGGGCGACCGCCAGAAACGCCTGTTCCGCCAATATGTCGCCCGCCGTTCCCGGCGCCATGATCGCGCGTTCGGCGGCGCGCAGGCGGTCGATGGCATCGTCGAGTCGTGCCGCAGGCCACGCACGCACGGCGCGCGCGGTCGCGGCCTTTTCTCGGAAGAAGACGCGGTTGCGCTCCATCACCGCGTCGATGCTCGCTCCGGTATCGACCTCGGCGCGCAGCTCGGCGATCGTTATCAGCCGGCGCACGAGACCGCGCAGCAACGGAATCGGCGAGACGCCGGCGTCGGCGAGCCGCGCGAGCTCGGGGCCGATCGCCGCCACCTGGCCCGCGACCGCGGCAGCGATCGCGCGGCCCATTTCGGCCTCGCCCAGATCGGCGCCCACCGCGTCGAGCGCGGCATCGTCGATCTCGCCCGGCTTGTCGGGGCCGGCATCGAGATAGAGCGCGAGCTTCTCGATCTCGCGCGCGACGATCGCCCGGTCGCCGCCGCTCGCGCTCGCGAGGCGGCGGGCGGTGTCGCCGGTCGTCCGCAGGCCGTGATCGCGCGCGATCTGCGCCACCATTCGGTCGGCGTCGGCGCCGTCGGGTACATAGCAGCCGAAAACAAGCGCGCGCGGCGAGGATTGCGCGAGCTTGACGATCTTGCCGCTCGTCTTGACCCCCGGCGCCACGACGACGACCGGATTGCCCGCCTGATCGGCGTCGAGCAGCAGCGAGAGCGCCTCGAGCGTCTCCTCGCCTGCGCCGTTCACGCGGATGTGCCGCGCCCCGCCGAACAGCGAGATCGATGCGGCCTCGTCGGCGAGCCGCCCCGGATCGCTCCTCAGGGCGCTGCTCTCGATGTCGATCCGCTCGGCCTCGGGCCCCATTGCGCGCGCCAGCCGCTGCGCGAGCTCGGCGGCGCCTGACTCGTCCGGTCCGTGGAGCAGATACAGGCGGATGTCCGCACGGGGCGCGTCGAGTGCGGCGCGAATCTGGTTGGCGTTGGCCTTCACTGGCCCTCGCGTGGCGTCCGCGCATAGGTCGCGATCCGTGTCACGATCTGGTCGGCGACGATCTGAGAAAGCCGCTCGAGCGCGCTGTTCTCGGCCGCGATCGTCGCATACTCGGAGCCGACCACATCGACGCCGGCATCCGATCCGGCAGTGTCGTCGATCAGCACCGTGTTGCCGTCGAGCGCGACGAGCTGATAGCGGGCGCGCAGGCTCCGCCGCTCGCGCGTCACGCTGTCGTCACGGCGCACGCCGAGCCCGGTGATATCGTCGTCGAGCGTGATGTCGAGCCGATAGAGCGGCGGCGCGCCCGAATCGGGCAGCCGATCACGCAGCGCATTGGCGACGAGCCAGCCCGATTTGCCCGCGATCGGCGCCACCTCGACGCGCGACAGCGTGGTCGCGACGGCGCCGCCGCTCCCACCCGAATAGAGCGGGTGGAGCCCGCAAGCCGAAAGCGACAGCAGCAGCAGGGCGGCCGCGATCCTCATGCGACGAGGTTGACCAGCCGATCGGGCACCACAATCACCTTGCGCGGTGGCTTGCCGTCGAGCAGGCGCACGATCTTGTCGCTGGCAAGCGCGGCGGCTTCGACATCCGATCGCTCCATCCCCTTCGGGAGCAGCAACGTGTCGCGCAGCTTGCCGTTGACCTGCACCGCGATCGTAACCTCGTCCTCGACCAGCAGCGCGGGATCGACCTTGGGCCAAGCGGCGTCGGCGATCAGGCCCGGTTCGCCCGTAGCGGCCCACGCCTCCTCGGCGACGTGCGGGACCATCGGCGCGATCAGCCGCATCAGGGTGCGGATCGCTTGCGTGCGCGAGGCCGATGGGGATGCCTTCTCGATCGCGGCGACCAACTCGTAGATCTTGGCGACGGCCTTGTTGAACGACAGCGCCTCGATGTCCTCGGCGACACCCGAGATCGTCTGGTGAAGCTTCCGGTCGAGCGGCTTGTCTTCGCCTTGCGCATCTTGAAGCCCATCGAACAGCCGCCACAGCCGCTGGACGAAGCGCCACGATCCCTCGATCCCGGCCTCGCTCCACGGCAGGTCGCGCTCGGGGGGCGAATCGGAGAGCATGAACCAGCGCACCGCGTCGGCGCCATACTGATCGACGATCGGCTCGGGGTCGACGGTGTTCTTCTTCGATTTGGACATCTTCTCGACGCGACCCGCCCCCACCGGCTGCCCCGTCGCGATTTCGACGCCGTCCCGCACCTCGGCGGGCGAGAGCCAGCGCCCGTCGGCCGCGCGATAGGTCTCGTGCGTCACCATGCCCTGGGTGAACAGGCCGGCGAAAGGCTCGGCGACGTCGAGGCTGCCGATATGCTTGAGCGCGCGCGTCCAGAAGCGGGCGTAGAGCAGGTGCAGAATCGCGTGCTCGACTCCGCCGATATATTGGCCGACGGGGAGCCACTTCTCGGCGACCGCTTTATCGAACGGCTGGTCGTCGGGCTGGCTGGCGAAGCGAATGAAATACCACGACGAATCGACGAAGGTGTCGAGCGTGTCGGTCTCGCGTACTGCGTCCCCGCCGCAGGTGGGGCAGGCGACGTGCTTCCAGGTCAGGTGGCGGTCGAGCGGGTTGCCGGGAACGTCGAAGGCGACGTCCTCGGGCAGCACGACCGGGAGCTGGTCCTTCGGCACCGGCACCGCGCCGCACGCTTCGCAGTGGAGCATCGGGATGGGGGTGCCCCAGTAACGCTGGCGGCTCACGCCCCAGTCGCGCAGGCGATAGACGGTCGAGCCCTTGCCCCAGCCTTCGCTTTCGGCGCGGGCGATGACGGCGCACTTGGCCTCTTCGACAGGCATGTCGTCGAGGAACTCGGAATTCACCAGCGCGCCCGGGCCGGTATAGGCCTCGTCGCCCTCGAACACAGGGTCGGTCCGGTCGCCTTCGGCGACGACGCGGGGAACGGGGAGGCCGTATTTGCGCGCGAAATCCAGGTCGCGCTGGTCATGCGCGGGGACGCCCATGACGGCGCCCGAGCCATAGTCCATCAGCACGAAATTGGCGATGTAGACGGGCAGTTCGATCGCGGAATCAAGCGGATGGATCGCCTTGCGGCCGGTGTCGAAGCCGAGTTTATCCTGCGTTTCGATCTCGGCCGCGGTCGTGCCGCCTTGCTTGCAGCGTTCGATGAACGCGATCGCTTCGGGACTATTCGCCGCCACGGCCCGCGCGATCGGGTGATCGGCCGCCACGGCGACGAAGCTCGCGCCGAAGATCGTGTCGGGGCGGGTGGAGAAAACCTCGATTTCCTCGCTGCTCCCCTCGAGCGCGAAGCGGAACGTCAGCCCTTGGCTCTTGCCGATCCAGTTCTCCTGCATCAGCTTGACCTTGTCGGGCCACTGGTCGAGCCCCTTCAATCCGTCGAGCAGTTCCTCGGCGAAGTCGGTGATCTTCAGGAACCACTGGCTCAGCTTGCGCTTCTCGACGAGCGCGCCCGAGCGCCAGCCGCGGCCGTCGATCACCTGCTCGTTGGCGAGCACCGTCATGTCGACCGGATCCCAATTGACCGCCGATTCCTTGCGATAGACGAGGCCCGCCGCATACAGATCGAGGAACAGCGCCTGTTCCTGCCCGTAATAATCGGGGTCGCAGGTTGCGAGTTCGCGCGTCCAGTCGAGCGCGAAGCCGAGGCGCTTCAACTGCGCCTTCATCGTCGCGATATTGGTGCGCGTCCAGTCGCCGGGATGAACATGCTTTTCCATCGCGGCATTCTCGGCAGGCATGCCGAACGCGTCCCACCCCATCGGGTGCAGCACCTCGTGGCCGGTCATGCGCTTGTAGCGCGCGAGCACGTCGCCCATCGTGTAGTTGCGCACATGCCCCATGTGGATCCGCCCCGAGGGATACGGAAACATCTCGAGCACATAGGCGTGGGGCTTTGAAGAATCGTCGCGCGCGGCGAAGGTACGGTTCTCCTCCCACACCTTCTGCCAGGCCGCGTCCGCCTTCAGCGCGTTGAAGCGTGACGCCATGAAGCGAGCAATCCTATCCGACGACGGCCGTGCGACGCAGATCGCGCGCGCGCGTCAAGATGATGTCGGCGAGCTTCTGGACCGTCGCCGCCTGGACCGGCGCATCGACCCAGGTGCCGCTCTGGTTGATCTGCCGCAGCGCTGCGACGCGCAGCGCATCGGCGCGCAGATCCTTGTCGAGGATCGAGACGGTCACCTTCATCCGCTCGGCGGGCGTGTTCGGGTTGACGTACCAGTCGGTCACGATCACCCCGCCGTTCGAATCGGTCTGGAGCAGCGGCATGAACGAAAGCGTGTCGAGCGTCGCGCGCCATAGATAGGCGTTGACGCCGATCGTCGTCGTCCGCGATGCGGCGAGATCGGCCTGCGGGCGTTCGCGCCCGCCGCAGGCGACGAGCGGGAGAAGAAGCGAAACCACGATCGCGGTGCGCAACGGGCGGTTCATTGGCGGTTTCCCTGAGCGAAAATGGGGGTCGCACCGCCTCTATAGATGCTCCACGTCTCCCGCAAGCGCGGGCCTCTGTGGAGATGGTGCAACACTTGCACGGAAACGACTCCCCGCAGTGGAACTGGGCACGCGATTCGTGGTAGTTGCGGTAGCGATAACGAAAGGTCGGATGTGATCGGAAATCGGGTCCTGGCTGGTGTAGGGCTGGTGGCGCTCGTCGCTGCCGGTATCGCCGTGCCTGCACTCGGCGCGCCCGATCATGGCAAACGCGCGCGGCCACATGGTGCCGTCACGCTCGGGATGGAAGGCGGGATCGGTTCGTTCACGCCGGCCTCGGCCGATCCCAAGCTCGCCGCCGCGCTCGCGCGTAGTGGGCTGGGCGCCAGCGGTTTTCGCTTCACGCCATCCGAAGCACATGACGACGGTCATCACGCGGTGACGGTTGCAGTCCGCGGACGCACCTCGCATGCCAGCACCGAGAGCGCATCGCGCACCGTGGCACCGTCGAGCACGGTCAGCGTCGCGCCGATCGCCTACAATATCGGTGTCGCGGTCGGGTGGAAACAGTTCGCACTTTCGGGCGACATCACCCATGTCGATCTGGGCGGCAAGCCGGGGAGCAGTCAATCGCTCGACATGGGCGTGAGCTATACCGGCCATCGCGTCTCCGGCCGTGTCAAGGCGACCGCCTCGAAGCCGCTCGACAATACGCCGCGCCTGGTCGCCGAGGATCCGAGCTACTCGATCGACGTCGGCGGCTCCTATTCGCTGACGCGCAACCTCGATCTCACCGCAGGCGTGCGCTACAAATCCGAGCGCGATCGCGATCGGCTCCAGCGTCTCGCCGACGATCGCCGCGACAGCCAGGCGGTCTATATCGGCACTGCCTTCCGGTTCTGATACGTCGGCGCTGCGGGCCCGACTGCTCATCCCGCGCTACGGCGCTTTCCAGGCATCGATTGCGGCCCAGCCATAGAAGCCCTGCCGCATCAGCAGTTTGCCCTCGGCGCGCGTGACGCCACCGAGCGCGATTGCGCGGCCGCCGAATATACGGGCGATGCGGAGCGCATTGGTGGTGCCGAGCGCTCGCGCGCCGGGATGCGATCGTGTGGCGAAAACGGGCGAGACAAAAATCAGATCGGCACCCGCACGCGCGGCCCCGCGCGCCTCGCCGAGCGAATGCACGGCGCGCGTCAGAAGACCGCGTGCCGGCCGTCGCCGCGCATTGTGGACCCCGTCCTCGCATGGGCCCAACCGACGGGCGCCGGCGCGGACGAGGACGAGCCCGCGCCGGCGCGCCACCGCCCGCACGGCCGCGAACAGCCGCCGCCGCTCGGCCAGGGGGGTGTGATAATGGCGGAAGACGATGCCGCTTCCACGCGGTAGCGCCTCGATCGCAGCCCAGAGCGCATCGCCGATCCGCTCGTCGGTCATCAGCCAGGTGCGAGGTGGGTGGCGGCGCGGCACGGCGCTCCCTATAGCAGCGCCGATGCCGATCGACGATCCTGCCCAGCGCCTTGCCGAGGTTCATGCCGCCATCGCCAGAGCCACGAAGACGGCCGGCCGCGATCCTGCCGCAGTGACGCTGATCGCCGTCTCCAAGACGCGTCCCGCGGCGGCGATCGGCCCGCTGATCGCCGAAGGGCAGCGTGTCTTCGGCGAAAACCGCATCCAGGAAGCCGAGGCAAAATGGCCTGCGTTGCGCGAGGCCGCACCCGATATCCGCCTGCACCTCGTTGGCCAGCTCCAGTCGAACAAGGCCGACGATGCTGTCGCTCTGTTCGACGCGATCCATTCGGTCGACCGATCCTCGCTGGTGACGGCGCTCGCGCGTGCGATGGACAAGGCAGGGCGTCGCCCCGATTGCTTCATCCAGGTCAATATCGGTGCCGAGGAGCAGAAGGGCGGTGCCGCGATCGCCGATCTGCCATCTCTGCTCGCGGAGGCGCGCGCGGCTGGGCTCCCGGTCGCCGGGCTTATGTGCTTGCCACCCGCCGATCGCGAACCTGCGCCCTATTTCGCGCTTCTCGCCAAACTCGCGCGCGAGGAAGGCATGGCGTGCCTCAGCATGGGGATGTCGAGCGATTATCCGACCGCGCTGACACTGGGCGCCACCCATGTCCGCGTCGGCACGGCGTTGTTCGGCGCGCGGACATGAAATTCGACGCGCTGATCTTCGACTTCGACGGCGTGCTGCTCGAAAGCGAATATGCCGGCAACGCGCAGATCGCCCGCTATCTTACCGCGCTCGGCCACCCGCACACGCCCGAGGAGGCAATGGCGCGCTATATGGGCCTCGCCGGCGCGGACTTCACCGCCGCGATCGAGCGCCGCATCGGCCGCACGCTTCCGGACGATTTCCATGCGGCGCGTGCCGAGGAGGACGCGCGGGTGCTCGCCGACGGGCTCGACGCGGTGGCGGGGGGGATCGCCTTCGTGCGAGGTCTGCCGCGGACTTTTCCCAAGGCGATCGCCTCGTCGAGCTCGACGCGCTGGATCGAGACTCATCTCGATCATCTCGGCCTGCGCGACGATTTCGGCGAGATGATCTTTTCGGGCCGCGAGCATGTCGCGCGTGGCAAGCCCGCGCCCGATCTCTATCTCCACGCTGCTTGCGCGCTCGGCGTGCCGATCGAAACTTGCGCGATCATTGAGGATTCGCCCGTCGGTGCGACCGGCGCGGTCGCGTCGGGGGCGTTTGTCATCGGGTTGTGCGCGGGCCGTCATTGCCCGCCCGATCACGCCGAGACGCTGCGATCGATCGGCGTCGATGCGGTTGCCGCCGATTTCGCCGAGATCGCGCGGTTGATTGGCTATTCCGTGCGGAATGCGCCCGCGGCGGTATCCTCGAGCGGGGCAAACAGATAGTCGACGGCATTCCCGAGGGTTGCGCCGATGGATCAGCGGCCGGCCTGTTCGAGCCCGAAAGGCGCGCGCAAGCCGGTGGCCGCGACCGCGCCTGTCTTGATCTTGAGCAGCACGCCCGCGCCATCGCCGCGCCGCTCGTGCAGCGCTGACCGGCGGCGGCGCTTCAGCCCTCGTCGGATTCCTCGGCGTCCTCGACGGTCAGCTCCTCCTCTTCCTCGGAATCGAGAAGTTGGTCGAGCTCCTCGACGATCAGGTCGATCTGGTCGAAGCTCAGCGTCCATTCGTGCGCCTCGCCGTCCTCGTCCTCGATCTGGAGCAGATAGTCGTCGCCCGCCGGCGTAATGGTGAAACTGTCGAGAGCCTTGGCCACGTCCCGATCTCCTATCGCGAATGGCCTTTTGAAAGCGTCGAGCGACGCAATCGTTCCATCGGGAGGGAGCGGCGGGGTTACCTCCGGCCAATTGTGTAGGCCATCCGCGCGCGGACCTCGAAGCCGAGCCGCTCGTAGAGCGCGATCGTGCTCGCATGATCGGCATAGGCGTGGAGGAACGGCGTCTCACCGCGGTCGACGATCCGGCGCGCGACAAGGCCGAGCAGCCCGGCCGCATAGCCCCGCCCGCGGAAGCCGGGCCGCGTGCATACGCCGCTCACCTCGGTGAAACCCGGCACCTTGAGCCGCTCGCCCGCCATCGCGACCAGCCGCCCGTCCTCGCGTACGCCCACGAAGCCACCAAGCGCGTGCGTCCGTCCGAAGAAAGGCCCCGGCTCGGTGAGCGTCGCCAGCTCGAGCATGTCGGGCGCATCGGCATCGCCGAGCGGGACGACCTCGAACGCTGGCGCGGACACCGACAGATGCGTCGCGACCATCTGCACGCACCAAGCCTGTCGTATCGTAAGCACGCCTGCGGGAAGCGCAGGCGCGCTGCGCTCGACGAGTCCGATCGGGTCACCTGCGGGGATCAGGCCAGCCAATGCTGCAAGATTTTCGTCCGTGCTGTCGGCCGCCGCCGCAAACAGCGCGATCTCGGGATCGAAGCGCATCGCGCGATTATCGCCCACAGCGAATTTCGCCTGCCGCGTCTTCAGCGCGGTCCAGACTGGCCGGTCGAGCGGATGATCGCTCGTCAGAGCTGGTGTCCTGTGCGATCGCGCTTGGTGGCGAGATAGCGTTCGTTGTGCGGATTGGGCGGCAGGTGGTGCGGGACGCGCTCGATCACGCGCACGTCGGCCGCTTCGAGCCCCGCCACCTTGGCCGGGTTGTTGGTGAGCAGCCGCACCTCGCCCTGTCCGAGCAGCGCCAGCATTCGCGCCGCCACCGCGAAGTCGCGCGCGTCGATCGCGAAGCCGAGGCGAGTATTGGCATCGACGGTGTCGAAGCCCTGGTCCTGAAGCGCATAGGCGCGCAGCTTGTTGATAAGACCGATCCCGCGTCCCTCCTGCCGCAGGTAGAGCAGGATTCCCCAGCCGCTCGCCGCGATCTCGCTGATCGCGGCGTGGAGCTGAGGCCCGCAATCGCATTTGAGACTGCCGAGCACGTCGCCCGTCAGGCATTCGCTGTGGAGGCGGACGAGCGGCGGGCGGCCGTCGGGCGCGCCGATCAGCAGCGCGATATGCTCGCCGGGCATTTCGGGGGTACGGAAGGCGACGATCTCGGCGTCCTCGGCGCCGTCGACCGGCAATCGCGCGCGCGCCGCGATCGTCAGCCGCGCCGCGTCTTCGTGCGCGGCGATATCGTCGGGCGCGACGACCGTCTCTGCGATGCCGCCGGGCTGCGCGAAAAATGCAGGCAGCACGCCTGCGATTCGCGCGAGTTGGAGCGCGGCGGCGGCGAGCTCGGGCGCGGGCAGGGGAATCGCGCGGAACGGCCCCTTCATCGGCGTCGCGAGATCGAGCTGCGGGTCGGCGAGCGCGGTCGCCGCCGCAAGGTCGAGCCACGGCGCGCGCGCGACCAGCACCGGCGCGTCGGGCGTCGCGGCCTCGCGCTGGTTGGCGAGCTTGAGCGTCGCCGCGCGTCCGGCGGAGAGCAGCACCGGCGCGCGTGCGCCGGGATCGAACGCGGCGAGCCGCCCCGCATCGGCGGTCTCGATCGCGAGCAACGCCAGCGCCGCGTCGTCGTTCGCGATCGCCACCGGCCAGCCGCGGCGCAGCGCGTCGATCGCCCGAGCCGCGGCGCGCGCGTTCATGCGGCGAACTCGGTGAGGATCGGCACGTGGTCCGAGGGCTTGATCCAGCTTCGGCAGTCCTCGAACACCGCGTGAGACACCGCCGTCTCGGCGATGTCCTTTGTGGCCCACATATGGTCGAGGCGCCGGCCGCGGTCGTTCTTGGTCCAGTCGGGTGAGCGATAGCTCCACCAGGTGTGGAGGCGCGCGGGCGCGGGGTGGAAGTGCCGGCCGAGATCGACCCAGCTATTGCTGTCCTTGAGCGCATTGAGCGCATCGACCTCGACGGGCGTATGGCTGACGACATTGAGGAGCTGCTTGTGGCCCCACACGTCGCATTCGAGCGGGGCGATGTTGAGATCGCCCACGAGCAAGGTCGGCACGCGAAGTCCTTCGGACCAGCGCGTCATCCGTTCGACGAAATCTAGTTTCTGGCCGAATTTGCGGTTCACCTCGCGATCGGGCACGTCGCCGCCGGCGGGCACATAGACATTCTCGATCCGCATGCCGTTCGGCAGCCGCACCCCGATATGTCGCGCCTCGCCGTTCGCCTGCCAGTCGAGCCGGTCGTCCTCGACGATGGGAACGCGGCTGAGGATCGCCACACCGTGGTGCATCCGCTGGCCGTGAAGGAACATGTGGTCGTAGCCGAGCGCGCGAAACGGCGCGGTCGGGAAGTCGCCGTCGATCACCTTGGTTTCCTGAAGACACAGGATGTCGGGCGCGACGTTTTGCAGGAAACGCTCGACGATACCGATGCGGAAGCGGACGGAATTGATATTCCAGGAAACGATCTTGAGGGTGTCGGCCATGCGCGCGGATGTAGCTATATGGACCGATCGACGCCAGTGCGACGGACACGGAAAGGCCCCCGCTCCGGGGGCATGGAACGGGGGCCAACCTAGCGTTCGTCACGCAGGCGGGAACCGGGACAAGCCATCCGGGCAACAGGGGGAAATCCCGGATCGCCCCGGATCCGCAGGAGCCGTTCTAGTGCCCGGAACCTGTCGCCAGTATGAATGACCCCCTCAGTGGCCCCGCGAGGTCCTCCGCGGATCGTTCCAGCGGAACGTGTTGTCGGAGACGCCCACATTGAACTTCTGGTCCGACAGCCGCACGGTCGTGCGGTTGTTCTGCGAATCGAGCGCCACCCAGCCCTGGAGCATTAGCCCGCCCGGCGCTGCGTCGCTGCGCGCGAAGACAAGCGTGATCCGGCCGTATTCGGGATGCTTGGGATCGCTCGCCTCGACCGAGACGATCCGCGGATCGCCGCCGGCGACGACATGCGCGAACTTGCTCATGTCCTTGGTCGGATCGAGCAGCACAGAGAGCGGCGAATCGCCGATCGGCCAGCGCTGTACCTGGTTCACCGAATAGTCGATGAAATAGAGCGCCTTGCCGTCTCCGACAACGAGGATCGGCACGCCTTTTTCGTACTGGAAGCGGATCTTTCCCGGCTTCTTGAGACTGAGCGTACCGGTCAGCACCTTGCCGGCGCGATCGGTCTGGGTGAAATGCGCAGTCATCGTATTGACCGACGCGAGGTGCTTCTGGACCGCGGCGAGATCGCCGGTGGCGGGCGCCGCAATGCTGGTGGCTGCCGGGAGCGCGATCGCCGCGGGCGCGGCAAGCGCGGCGGCAAAGGCAAGGAAACGGACGTTCACGGGGAGGTATCTCCTTAATCGACTTGTCCGGGATTGTTGCACAACCGCATTGAACGCGCTGTGAACCGGGGAGAACGGCCCCATTCAGCTTTGGTTGCGGCGCGCTAGAGCGGTCGCCCGTCCTGATCCATCAGCACCTCGCGGCGGCCGACATGGTCGGGCCGAGAGACCAGCCCCTCTTTCTCCATCCGTTCGATCAGCCGGGCGGCCGAATTGTAGCCGACGCGGAGCTGACGCTGGAGCCACGAGGTCGAGGCCTTCTGGCTCTCGGCGACCAACTGCCGCGCCTGGCGGTATTGCTGGTCCTCGGCCGAATCCTCGCCGACCGGCGCGCCGTCGAGCGCGAAGCCGTCCTCGGGCTCTTCGGTGACCGACTGGACATATTCGGGGCTGCCCTGCGCGCGCCAGTGGTTGGCGACCGCCTGCACCTCTTCGTCCGAGACGAACGGCCCGTGGACGCGCGCGATCTGCTTGCCGCCGGGCATGTAGAGCATGTCGCCCTTGCCCAGGAGCTGCTCGGCGCCCTGCTCGCCCAGGATGGTGCGGCTGTCGATCTTGCTGGTGACGTGGAAGGAAATGCGCGTCGGCAGGTTCGCTTTGATGACGCCGGTGATGACGTCGACTGACGGGCGCTGCGTCGCCATGATGAGGTGGATGCCGGCCGCGCGCGCCTTCTGCGCGAGCCGCTGGATAAGGAACTCGACCTCCTTGCCCGCGGTCATCATCAGGTCGGCGAGCTCGTCGACGATGACGACGATCTGCGGCAGCACCGCATAATCGAGCTGCTCCTCCTCATAAACCGGTTGGCCGGTCTCGGGATGGTAGCCGGTCTGCACCTTGCGCCCGAGCGGCTGGCCCTTGGCCTTGGCGGTGCGCACCTTGTCGTTGAAACTGGCGAGGCTGCGCACGCCGACCGAGGCCATCATGCGATAGCGGTCTTCCATCTGCTCGACCGCCCATTTGAGCGCACGCACCGCCTTGGGCGGTTCGGTGACGACGGGGGCGAGCAGGTGCGGGATGTCCTCGTACATGCTCAATTCGAGCATCTTGGGATCGATCATGATCATTTTGCACTGATCGGGCGTCAGCCGGTAGAGCAGCGACAGGATCATGCAGTTGAGGCCCACCGACTTGCCCGAGCCGGTGGTGCCCGCGACGAGCAAATGCGGCATCGGCGCCAGATCGGCGATGACGGGATCGCCCGCGATGTTCTTGCCGAGGATGATCGGGAGCTGCGCGGTCAGATCCTCGAAATTCTGGCTGGCGACGAGTTCATGCAGGCTCACCATCTCGCGCTTGAGATTGGGGAGCTCGATTCCGATCACGCTGCGCCCGGGGATCGTCGCGACGCGCGCCGAGATCGCCGACATGTTGCGCGCGATATCGTCGGCGAGGGCGATCACGCGGCTCGCCTTGACGCCGCTTTCGGGCTCGAGTTCGTACATCGTCACCACCGGGCCGGGCCGCACCTCGACCACCGAGCCCTTGATCTTGAAATCGTCGAGCACGCTTTCGAGCAGCCGCGCGTTGCGCTCGAGCGCGGCCTTGTCGATCGTGGTGCTGCCGCTCGCCGGCGCGGCCTTGAGCAGATCGAGCGGCGGGAGCTGGTAGTTGTCGCGCAGATCGAGCGACGCCTGCTTCGCCTTCGACCGGGCAGCGACCGAAGGCGCAAGCTGACGGTCGGCGATGACGGGTGCGGGCCGATTCTCGGGCACCGCCACCGGGCGTGGCTGTGGCGTGCGCTTGAGGCTCACGGGCGCGTCGTCCTCGATATCGAACGGCGGCTCGTTGTCGTCGCGCGGGCGGCGCAGGCGCCAGTGCCGCTCGGAAAGGTCGAGATCGAGGCTTCGCGCCCAGAACACCACCCCGCTCACGCCCGCGAGGGCTCCGAGCGCGCCGATCGCCCAGCCTCGAATCTGCGGATCGCCGATATAGCCAAGCGCCCATTGTGCGGCGCTGGTGACCGCAAGCCCGATCACGCCGCCCCAGCCGGCTGGCAGCGTCATCACCGCCGAATCAGAAACGAAGGCGAGCGCGATGGCGATCAGCACGACGCCGCCGAGTGCGCCGCGCAGCATCCGCCGCCACGGTCCCACCGGGCGGTCGCGCCAAAGCCGGCTCGCGACGATCGGGCCGATCGGCAGCACCAGCGCGATCGCCGGGCCGGCGAGCGTCAGCAGCAGATCGGCCACCCACGCGCCGGGAAGGCCGAGCAGGTTGCGCGCAGGCCCGCCCGCCGCGGTGTTGAGCGCGGGATCGCCCGCATGATAGCTGGCGAGCGCCAGCACGAGCAGCATCGTGACGATCGCGACCGCGGCCGCGGCGAACAGCGCGCCTGATCGCACCGCGCCCGCCTTCACCGATTCCCGCCACAGCGACGGCTGCGCGCGACTGGCCATGGACCGAAATCCCCCGAAACGCCGCGCATGTGCGGCCGTACACCCAATGTTCGCATTGTCCGCGCTGTCGAGTCCGCCGTCAAGACGGCGTGCGGCGGAGCGAGCCGGGCCCTATGCTCCTCCACTTCCCCGGCGCAGGCCGGGGTCCAGCACCGGGCCGATCGCAACCGGGCCCCGGCCTTCGCCGGGGAAGAGACGACGATCAATCGTTGGTTTCACGCCGGCGTCCCGGTAGAGAAAAGACATGAACAACGCAGACGTGATCCTCCTCGGCAGCGGGCTGGTCGGCAGCGCGCTCGGCGTCGCGCTCGACGCGCACGGCCTCTCGGCGGTCGTGATCGATCCTGCGGATCCCGCCGCGATGCTCAGCGCGGGCTTCGACGGGCGCGCCTCGGCGGTGGCGAGCGCGAGCGGACGGATGCTCGACGCGATCGGCGTCGGCGGAGACCTGGCGGGAAAGGGCTGCGCGATTCGCCACATCCGCGTCTGCGACGGCCTGGCGCCAGGCAAGCTCGATTTCGTCCCCGACGAAGACGATGGCGCGCTCGGCACGATGTACGAGAACCGGCTGCTGCGCCGCGTGCTGTTCGAGGCGGCCCAGGCCGCGCCGCGCGTCGATCTGCGCATGCGCACGCACGCCGCGCATGTCGAGCGCGGTCCCCATGGCGTGCGCGCGACACTCTCGACCGGCGAGATGGTGACGGCACCGCTGCTGATCGCCGCCGAGGGGCGCAATTCGCCGACGCGGGAGGCGGCCGGCATCAAGATCGCGCGCTGGTCCTACGATCACGCCGCGATCATCTCGGCATTCAACCACGAATGCCCGCACGAGAACGCTGCATACGAAATCTTCTACCCCTCGGGCCCCTTCGCGCTGTTGCCGCTCCCGGATGACGAGAGCGGCCATCGCTCGGCGATCGTGTGGAGCATCGCCGCGAAGGGCGGGCCGGGCATGCTCAAGCTGTCGGACCGCGCCTTCCTCGCCGAGGCGGAGAAGCGCATGGGCGGCTTCCTCGGCGCGCTGTCGAAGCTTCGCCCGCGCGCGAGCTATCCGCTCGGATTCCACCACGCCGCGACGATCGTCGCCGAGCGGCTCGCGCTGGTCGGCGACGCCGCGCACGGCATCCACCCGATCGCGGGCCAGGGGCTCAATCTCGGCTTTCGCGACGTCGCCGCGCTGACGCAGGTGCTCGTCGAGGGCAAGCGCGTGGGGATGGATCTCGGCGACCCGCAGCTCCTCGCGCGCTACCAGCGCTGGCGCGGGCTCGACAATTTCATGGTCGCCGCCGCCACCGACGGCCTCACCCGCCTGTTCGGCGTCCCCGGCCGCACCGCGAGCGCGATCCGCCGGTTCGGCATTTCCGCCATCGACCGCATTCCGCCGCTCAAGGATCGCTTCATGGCCGAGGCCCGCGGCGAAAGCGGCGATCTGCCCAGGCTGCTGATGGGCGAGAAGGCGTAGGATTGGGAAACGATGATGCTGGCCGCCGCGATATTGCTTGCCGCACTTCAGCTGCAAGCACCTGCGATTCCCGTTACCGCTGACCAGCTACGGGCCAATCCCGAACGCTTCGAAGGAAAACGGATCGTTCTACGCGGCCAGATGGATCTCTGTTTTAGGTTCAGCTGCTCGATCTGCCCGTTGGACGCCACGCGGGCGAGTATCGGGCGCGGCGACTGTCTGTCGCTATCCTTCGACCGCGCAAGAGCACGTCGGGAGGACATCGGTGCGACCTTCGATCCGCTCTATCGTTACGCCGATGTTGTGTTGACCGCGACCTTCGACCCATCCTGCTGGCCGGGGCAAGGTGATCCTTGCAGCGATCGCGCTTCAGTGTTGCTGAATGCCCGCGTCGAAGAGGTGACGAAGCGGCGCACCAGCCACGAAGGTCTCATTTTCAATCCGGAACCGTTGGTCGATGCTCCGTCCGAAATCGCGCGGCCGATCATTGCTGATCTGCTGCGTCGGACCCTTCATGACGCCCCCTCCCGCCGGGTGTCTGCCTTCCTTACGCCTTCGCCCTTGTCCTCCGAAGAAGCGTTCGTTTGCCGGTCGGACACCGAGAGTGATGATGAGCGCGGCGCCTGGCCCGATTCGTTTCAAGCGCTGGTCGCGCCGAGCACCGAGGATCGCTACCGGTGCTGGGGCGCCAACAAAGTCGGCGGCGAATGGCTCGTCAATCCGGAGTAATGCTTCGGTCGTCAACCCGCCGCGCTTCCTCGATCAGCAGCACGGGCACGCCGTCACGGATCGGATAAGCGAGCCCCGCCTCGTCCGAGACCAGTTCCTGCCGCTCGGCATCGTAGCGCAGCCTGGTCCGAGTTGCCGGGCAGACGAGGATCGAGAGCAGCCACGGATCGATCGCCTCGTTCATTGCAGCGTCACCATGTCGTCGCCGTCGTGGCGCCCGAAGAACTGCATGAGCTGCATCGTCAGCTCGGCCCGGCTCGCCAGGTCGGGCGATTCGAGCAGCGCCTGTTTGGCGGCGACGTCGAACGGCGCGATCTGCGCGATGCCGTTGACCAGCGCCTCGTCGTCGAGCCGGCCTATCGAATCCCAATCGACCGAATAGCCCTGGGCGTCGGCGAACCGCCGCGATTCGAGCTCGAGCGCCGCGCGTTGGCCCATGTCGAGGACCTCCTGCTCGTCGGCGGCCTCCACGAGATCGGCCTCGACCTGCCGGAATGGCGTCGTCACGTCGAGCTCGCGCACGATGCGGAACAGCGCCAGCCCCGCGAGCACGAGGTTGTAACGCCCGTCGTCGAGCGCCTCGACCTCGGCGATCCGGCCGACGCAGCCAAGATCGAACAACACGGGCTCGCCATCCTTCTTGCGCATGATGCCGGGGCGCGGCTGGATCATGCCGATGCGCCGGTCGCGCGCCATCGCGTCGGAAACCATCGCGCAATAGCGCGGCTCGAAGATATGGAGCGGCAGGTGCATCCCCGGAAACAGCAGCGCCCCGGGCAGCGGAAAGACCGAGAGCCGCGTGACGGTCATCCGAACAGGATCGCCGACAGCCGCCGGCGCTGGGCCGAAACCCATGGGTCTTCGAGCCCGGTCACCTCGAACAGCTTGAGCAGCCGATCGCGCGCGGCACCCTCATTCCAGTCGCGGTCGGCCGCGATGATCGCGAGCAGGCTATCGGCCGCTGCGTCGCGGTCACCCGCCGCCATCTGGCCGCCGGCGAGCCGATAGCGCGCGTCGAGATCGTCGGGGTTGGCCTGAACCTCGGCCGCGAGCTCCGCGAGATCGGCCACCGGCTGCGCATCCTTCTTGAGCGCGAGTGCCGACCTGGCGCGCTCGATCTCGGGCAGCTTTGCGATCTCCTCCGGCAGCGCGGCGATCGCCGCCTCGGCCTCGTCGCCACGATCGAGCGCCACCAGCGCACGGATGCGGCCCGAGGCGACCGCGGGGTGATCCGGCGCCATTTCGACAAGCTGGTCGAAGATCGAGAGTGCGCGCGTCGGATCCTCGCCCAGCACCTGCTCGCCCATCGCGATCAGCGGCTCGATCTCGGCCTCGGCCTGCGATTCGGCGCTTTCCAGCGGCAACTGGCGCAGAATCTGGTCGAGCATCGTCTTCAACTGCGATTCGGTGCGCGCCTGCGTCAGGTCCGCGACGAGCTGCCCCTGGAACATCGCATAGACGGTCGGGATCGACTTGATCTGGAATTGGGCGGCGATGAACGCGTTCTTGTCCGTGTCGATCTTGGCGAGCACCACACCCTTGTCGGCATAGTCGGCCGCGACCTTTTCGAGCACGGGCCCGAGCGCCTTGCACGGCCCGCACCATTCGGCCCAGAAATCGACGATGACGAGCGCGGTCATCGACGGCTCGACGACATCGCGCCGGAACGCCTCGACGGCGTCCTTTTCCTGCGGGCTCATTCCGAGCGTAGCCAAAACCTGCTCCCTTTGCTGCAATTCGGCCCCTTATGTGGGGCGCGGGAGCGCCACGCCAACCCTTTTCGCGTGCCCATCCGATCGGGGCTTGCCGACCGATACGGCCAATGCTAGACGCCGCCGCCTTACCCGGGTCCGCCTCGTCGGACCGGCGCCAAGAGCGGGCGTAGCTCAGGGGTAGAGCACAACCTTGCCAAGGTTGGGGTCGAGGGTTCGAATCCCTTCGCCCGCTCCAGATTCTCCATGAAGAATCAACCAATTAGGCGACCTCCGGGTCGCCATTTTCGTATTACGCGGGCCAGCGATACTCGAAAAGTAATGCGGGCGTAATATGCAAAAATCGTACTCCTGCGCCGTTCTCGGCCAGAGTCGGCGGGTTTTCCGGAACCTCGGAGCTTTCAATGCGCAGTTAGTTGCTGGCGATCCGGCGCCGGGGCTGGGCCGAAAAGGGCCGCGGAGTTCTATTACGCGGACTCCAAAATCCTATTACGCGAGGCTCAAATTACATTACGCGGCGTCCAGTTTGGCGGCGGTGACTCGCGGTTACCATCCCAACCTCACCGCGGGCTGAAGGCTACGGATTGAACCTGATTTGTTCTAATTGCATTACGATTCATTCTGCGGCGTGGTAGGTCTATTGTCTTTCGACACTCAAACCGGGGGCAGCCTCTTGGCAGCGGACGAAACGCAGGAAATTGCCGAAGCGACGGAGCTCGACGCTGTCTCACGCAAGCTGGTTTTCATTAGCCACGCCAACCCTGAAGACAACGAGTTTGTTTCTTGGTTGGCTACCCGCCTTGCAGGGGCGGGCTACGAAGTATGGGCAGACATTTCCCAGCTGATAGGTGGCGAGACTTTCTGGCGGGACATTGGCACTGCCATCAAGGATGAGGCGGCGACCGTCATCATGGTGCTGTCTCGAGCCTCCTATCAAAAAGACGGGGTGCTGGACGAAATCGCGCTTGCGGTCGGCACTGGCCGAAAGCTGAAAAAGCCCTCGTTCGTCATCCCAGTTCGCCTTGATGATTTGCCGCATGCGGATTTTCCCGAGCAGCTCATTCGCCTCAACGCTATCGATTTTGCTGGAAACTGGGCCGACGGATTGGCTCGCGTCCACGACGCTCTGGAAAAGGCCGACGTGCCGAAGGCGGACTCCGCTCCGACGCACGCCTTTGATCAATGGCGGTCGTTCCGCCTTCGGCAAAGCGGGGCGGTAGCCGAGGTGCCAGAACAGCTATCAAGCAATTGGCTCAGAGTTCTTGAGCTCCCACAAGCGATCAACTTTTGTCGTTTCGGCACTGAGTCGAAGGCAGTGGCCAAGGCCTTGGGGGGCTTCCACACACCAATCGTACCGCTTGAACGACTTGGCCTCACCTTCTCGGATGCCCCGAACATCGTGCTGGACGACGCGCCGTCGATCAGCGTGGAGCACGCGTATGAGTTCGACCTGCGAAAATTCCTAGCCGGAGAGCGCCAGACGGGCCCGGAGGTGCGGCGCGGCGATGCGTCCAACATGGTCACGAACATTTTGCGCCAGGCTTGGGAAAATTTAGCAAAAGAACGCGGGCTTTTGCCTTACGAATTTTCAAATAGCACCGGCTGGTTTGTCCCTCTCGATCTGATCGCGGGAAACAAAGTCGATTATGTTGATGGTGCGGGGAAGACGCGCAAAAAATGGCTCGTTGGCCAAAGCAAGAAACGACAGGTTTTCTGGAACTTTGCAGTCACCGCCTATGCGACATTGGGCGACGACCCACATTTTGTTTTGCGTCCGCAGGTGGTGTTCACGACCGATGGTCGCATTCCATTAGACAGCAAGGCGAAGGCAGCACGCCTACGCCGCAGCTTCTGCAAAAACTGGTGGAATGACCGGTGGTACGGTCTGCTGACTGCATTTGTCAGCTACCTCGCAGAAGGAAATGAGCATATTTTGATCCCGCTCGGGTCGGACAAGGTCGCGCGAATAGATGGTCGCCTGCTCGCCTTCGAATCTCCTTTTTCGATCGTTGGAGATTCCATCGTTGCTGCTGATGAAAATGAAGGCGCTGAACACGACTTAGAAGCCGAAGCGCTAGACGACGGCGAAGACGTCTTTCTCCCGGATGAGCTTGAAGAGCGAGCGATCGCATGACCGATCGGGCAGTCATCCAGCTACCAGAGCCCCTGCTAGGCTTTGGCTTTGGCCAACAGATGGAGCATCCGAAAGATGGGTTGTTCCTGTTCGGCCCGCTGGCCGACAACGCCAATCCTGCTGAAATGCGTGTTGGAATAGTTGGCACGAAGGCGGGCATCGCCTGCTTTCACGAGTGGTCGAAGCGGATCAGAGGGCACATTCCGTCCGTGAATGCTGATGCCGCCCACCATGCAAGCTGGCCGGGGTTCCAAGCCGTTTTTGGAACGAAGTGGCCTGGGACGGCCCTCGTAGAATTAACGGTCAACGAGGCTGAATTGAGCAAGGCCATTCGGATCGAGAACCGGCACGAGGCGATCTACAAAGCCGTGTCCATTTTTGAAGAGCCGATACGGCGCAATCTCCGGCAAAATGAAGCGCCGCCGGCCGTTTGGTTTGTGGTCATCCCAGAAGAAATCCACCGCTATGGCCGTCCGAAATCATCCATTCCGAAAACCGAGCGCGGAGCATCCACCTCGCTTTTCAACCGCAAAACGGCGCGGAAAATTATGGAGACCGGCAGCCTCTTTGCGGAGGAACGCGATGCTGCCGACCTGTATCGATTCGACCTCAATTTCCATCATCAACTGAAAGCGCGACTGCTTGAAAAGCAAGTCGTGCTCCAGATCGTGCGCGACACGACGCTGACGCCTGAGCGGTTCGTCGTTGACGGTCGGCAAGTCAGAACGCCGCAAGATCCTGCGACCGTGGCGTGGAATCTTTGCACCACGGCTTTTTTCAAAGCGAGTGGCAAGCCGTGGCGGTTGGCGTCGGTTCGTCCGGGCGTTTGCTACGTCGGGTTGGTTTTCAAAAAGGATGAGACTTCGCCCGAAAGAGGCAACGCATGCTGCGGCGCTCAGATGTTTTTGGACAGCGGCGATGGGGTGGTCTTCCGGGGTGCGGTCGGGCCTTGGTACTCGAAAGTGGGTGAGGAATTTCACCTATCGAAGGAAAAGGCGGCCGACCTCATGAAGCTCGTGGTCGATGCCTATACCGACATGCACGGTAAGCCCCCTGCGGAGCTGTTTATTCACGGAAAGACACGGTTCAATCATGAGGAATGGGATGGATTTTGCTCGGTCGTCCCGCCGGAAACGAACCTGGTAGGCGTCCGCATCCGACCAACAGCCGATTTAAAGCTGTATCGTCACGGGAAGAGGCCTGTCCTACGGGGTACGGCAATGCTCGTTTCAGACCGTCGCGGGTATCTTTGGACAATGGGCTTTATTGCTCGCCTTGACACCTATCCAGGGTGGGAAACACCGAACCCACTCAGCATCGAAATAACTCGGGGAACGGGCGATCTGAATCAGGTCATGATCGATGTGCTGGGTCTCACGAAGGTCAATTTTAACGCATGCGTCTTTGCCGATGGTTTGCCGGTGACGCTAAAGTTTGCGGACGCGGTCGGTGAAATTCTGACCGCTGCGCCAGTCAGCGATTTACCACCGCTACCCTTCCGCCACTACATCTAGGCTCAGGACTCATTGCCGGCCGAGCCAGAAGATTACGGTAGCGGCGATGGCTATGGCTGAGAAGAAGGCGGCTTCACCGTAGCTGAGGCACGCAACCGTACGTTTGAGACGCAACATCCGAACGGAATGCCGTTCCTTGCCGGCGAGACGCTTCGCGTCTCAACGGACCCGTTCGAACGAGGCTGCCGCCCCGTAACACCTCGAGAGGAAGAGGAAGGTCGGTTGGCCGTGACGAGTTGAGCGTGGCGAGAGAGGCTCGCCGCCAGCCCGTCGCGGAGACAGGCCATGGCACATACACGCAACAACCGCCCGGCTGCCGGGCGAGCGGACCTCTACCAGCAGATTACCGACCGAATCATCGCCGAGCTTGCGGTCGGCCGCGTCCCCTGGGTCCAGCCTTGGGCCAGCGCCAAGGCGGGGATCGGCATGCCCTACAACGCCGTCAGCGATCGACGGTACAGTGGTGTCAACATTCTTTCCTTGTGGAGTGCCGTCGTCTCGCGCGGCTATTCGAGCCACGCTTTCCTGACCTTCCGGCAGGCAATCGCTCTGGGCGGATCAGTCCGAAAAGGCGAGCGCGGCATTGGCGTGATCTATACTCATCGCTTCATTCCACGTGACGAACGCCACCGCGCTGACGTGGAGGGCCGCGAACCTTCCGGTGGCATCCCGCTTCTCAAATGGTTCACCGTGTTCTCGGTCGAGCAATGCGACGGCTTGCCGGTACAGATCTGCGAGCCACCGCCACCAATTCCTGACGGGTTGATCCTGCCGCAGGCCGAGGCGCTGATCACCGCAACCGGGGCCGATTTCCGCATAGGCGGTCCTTCGGCCTTCTATTCGCCCGTGCATGACTATGTGCAGGTTCCACGCCCCGACGCCTTTCACGATCCCATAAATTGGCATCGGACGGCATTTCACGAACTTGGTCATTGGGTGGGCGGCACCCCGCGGTTGAATCGGGATCAAACCGGTGTCTTCGGTTCGGTCGCCTACGGAAAGGAAGAGCTGGTCGCCTTATCTGGACAGTCTGCGCCGTCCGCAACATTGCAGTAAGGTCGGC
>CAMLGC010000004.1 GCA_946479505.1 uncultured Sphingomonadaceae bacterium | reverse complement strand
TGCCCTTGCGCGAGTCCGGCCATTCCTGACCTTGGGTGAGCGCGGCGATGCGCCGCGCGATGCCCTCGCTGCCGTCGACGAAGCGCACGCCGGGTGCGGCGGCTTCGAGTTCGGGCGCGAGCAGCGGGAAATGGGTGCAGGCGTTGACCACCACGTCGATCGCGCCGCCGCCCGGCTGGTCGAGCAGGCCTGAGAGCGCCGCACGCACCGCCGCCGGATCGACACCCTCGCCGCGCAGCTTGGCTTCGGCAAGCAGGACCAGATTCGCCGCGCCGTGGCGCAGCACCGTGCAGTCGGCCGCGAATCGGGCGGCGAGATCGTCGACATAGGGCTGGCGCACGGTCGCCTCGGTGCCGAGCACGCCGATCGTGCGCGTGAGGCTGAGCGCCGCCGCGGGCTTGATCGCCGGGACAGTGCCGACGATCGGAAGATCGAGCGCGGCGCGCACACTTGCCAGCGCGATCGTCGAGGCGGTGTTGCACGCGATGACGATGAGGCGGGGGCGGTAGCGTTCGGCGACCCGCCCGAGCAACGCGGGCACGCGTGCCTCGATCTCCCGCTCGCTCCTGGTGCCGTAGGGAAAGCCCGCCGAATCGGCGACATAGACGCACGCGGCCTGCGGCAGCAGCGCCCGCGCGCGATCGAGGACCGAGAGCCCGCCAACGCCCGAATCGAAGAAGAGGATCGGCCGCTCGTCCGCCATGCGCGGCTCCTAACCGAGGCTGCGGCCCGGCGCCAGCAAAAGGGCAGCGGCATTGACTCAGATTGTTGCGCACCCTCAATCATATAGTATGATCGGCACGAAAGGGGGCGGAGTCTGCAAACCGAGATTCTCTGGATTGCGCCGGCCGGTGCTTTGCTGCTCGGCTATGCGCTTGGATCGATCCCGTTCGGGCTGCTGCTGACGCGGCTGGCGGGCGCGGGTGACCTGCGCGCGATCGGCTCGGGCAATATCGGCGCGACCAACGTGCTGCGCACGGGCCGCAAGGGTCTCGCTGCGGCGACTTTGGTGCTCGACCTGCTCAAGGGCTTCGCTGCCGTCGCACTTGCCGAAGCGCTGTTCCCAGGCGAAGGCGTGCTCGCGGCGATTGGGGCGTTCCTCGGCCATTGCTATCCGGTCTGGCTGGGCTTTCGCGGCGGCAAGGGCGTCGCGACGCTGATGGGGATCGTGCTCGCGCTGCACTGGCCATGTGCGGTCGTCTATGCCGTGATCTGGCTGGGACTGCTCGCGACGGTGCGGATTTCCTCGGTCGCAGGGATGGCCGCGGCGGTCAGCGCGCCGGTGAGCGCGGCGTTGTTCGGTGAGTTCGATCTGGTCCTGCCGCTGCTCGCACTCGCGCTGATCGTGCTGTGGAAGCATCGGGAGAATATCGGGCGGCTGCTCGACGGCACCGAGCCGCGAGTCGGGCAGGCGCGTGGCTGACGCCGCGCGGCTCGCGCGGCTTCGCCTTCTCCGCACGCCCCGAATCGGGCCGGTCACCTATCGCCAGCTCGTCGCGCGCTTCGGTGACGCCGCGACCGCGATCGAGGCGCTGCCCGAGCTTGCTGGGCGCGGCGGCGGCGGCGCGCCCGCCCTTCCGGATGCGCGGACGATCGAGCGCGAGATTGCGCGCGTGGATAAGCTCGGTGCAGCCTATCTGTTTGTCGACGATGCCGAGTACCCGCCGCTGCTTGCCGAGCTCGACGATGCGCCGGCGGCGCTCACCTGGCGTGGCGATCCGGCGCTGTTCGCGCGCACCTCCATCGCGATGGTCGGCGCGCGCAACGCCTCGGCCGCCGCGTGTCGCTTTGCGCGTCAGCTTGCGAACGAGCTGGCGCGCGAGGATGTCGTGGTCGCCTCGGGGCTCGCGCGCGGGATCGACACCGCCGCGCATGTCGGCGCGATCGAGGGTGGCACGATCGGCGTGATCGCGGGCGGCATCGACGTCGCCTATCCGCCCGAAAATTCCGAGCTGCAGGAACGGATCGCGCGCGAAGGTCTGCTCGTCGCCGAGCAGCCGCCGGGCACCGAGCCGCGCGCCCGGCACTTCCCCTATCGCAATCGCGTCATCGCCGGGCTTGCGCTGGGCACGGTGGTGGTCGAGGCGGCGCCCCGATCGGGCTCGCTCATCACCGCGCGCCTGGCGGGCGAAGCGGGGCGCGAGGTGATGGCGGTGCCCGGCAGCCCGCTCGATCCGCGCGCGCAGGGGTGCAACGGCCTGATCCGCGACGGCGCGACGTTGGTGCAATCGGCGGCGGACATATTGGAGACGGTGCGCCCGATCGACGGGCGGATGGTGCGCTCGCCCGGCAGCCGCTTCGAGCCCGCGCCGCCCGAGGATGCGAGCGATGCCGAGCGCGGCGCCATCGCCGATTTGCTCGGGCCAGTGCCGGTTGCGGTCGACGAGATCGTGCGGCAATCGGGCCTTTCACCGGCGGCGGTGCAGACGGTGCTGCTCGAGCTGGAGCTCGCCGGCAGGCTCGAGCGCCACGCGGGCGGTCGGGTGAGCCTGGCATGACGTTGCGCCGGGGCCGTTGCCTGTGCGGTGGCGTGACCGCGGCGATCCCCGCAGAGCGAAACACGGTGGGCGTCTGCCATTGCGAGACCTGCCGGCGCTGGTGCAGCGGGCCGTGGATGGCGATCCAGGCACCCGACGCGATCGTCGAAGGCGAGACGCTGCGCATCTACCGTTCGTCCCGATATGCCGAACGCGGTTTTTGCGACGTGTGCGGCGCCTGCATTTTCCATCGCCCGCAGGACGGCCCGGAACTCGCGATTTCGGCGGGGCTGTTCGACCCGGAAGGGCTGACTCTCACGCACGAACTGTTTCCGGAGCGGAAAGCTGCCTTCTACCGGTTCGGCGGAGACATTGCCCGTATCGGCGGCCTCCGGATGGCGGCCGCCTGGCTCCCGCGCATTCTCTGGCGCCGGTTAACGCGTCGTGGAGATCGATGAGGCTCGCCCAAGCCCCGCTCCTTTCAGGAGAGGGAATTTGGTTGCCCCTTGAACGCAACGCCGCTTGACGACATCTCGCGCGGCCCACCATCCTCGCGCGCATACACGAGAGAGAGAGAGACCGGACCCCGCATGCACCTCGTCATCGTCGAATCGCCGGCCAAGGCCAAAACGATCGAAAAATATCTGGGCGGCGACTATCGCGTGCTCGCCTCCTACGGCCATGTCCGCGATCTGCCCGCCAAGGACGGTTCGGTCGATCCCGAGCACGGTTTCGCGATGGAGTGGGAGAATTACGCCGACAAGGCGAAGCAACTGAAGGCGATCACCGACGAGGCGAAGAAGGCCGACCGGCTGATCCTCGCGACCGACCCCGACCGCGAGGGCGAGGCGATTTCGTGGCACGTCCAGGAGGTGCTCGCCAAGCGCAAGGCGCTTCCCCCATCGGTCGAGCGCGTCACCTTCAACGCGATCACCAAGCAGGCCGTCACCGACGCGATGAAGGCGCCGCGCGGGCTCGATACCGATCTGATCGACGCCTATCGGGCGCGCCGCGCGCTCGATTATCTCGTCGGCTTCACGCTATCGCCGGTGCTGTGGCGCAAGCTGCCGGGCGCCAAGTCGGCGGGGCGCGTCCAGTCGGTGGCGCTGCGGCTGATCGTCGACCGCGAGCGCGAGATCGAGGCGTTCACCGCTCAGGAATACTGGTCGGTCACCGCGCATCTCGAACAGGACGGGCAAGCGTTCGACGCGCGGCTCTCGCGTTGGAAGGGCGAGAAGGTTGACCGCCTGTCGATCGGCAATGAAGCCGACGCGACGGCTGCGAAGCAGGCGGTGCTCGACGGCAATTTTACCGTCGAAAGCGTCGAGACCAAGCCCGCGACCCGCAACCCGCCGCCGCCCTTCACTACCTCGACGCTCCAGCAGGAGGCGGCGCGCAAGCTCGGTTTTTCGGCGAGTCACACGATGCGGATCGCGCAGGGGCTCTACGAGGACGGCGCGATCACCTACATGCGCACCGACGGCGTGCAGATGGACGGCAGCGCGATCTCGGCCGCTCGCAAGGCGGTGGCCGATCGCTATGATGGCAGCTACGTGCCGGACAAGCCGCGCCAGTATCAGACCAAGGCCAAGAACGCGCAGGAGGCGCACGAGGCGATCCGGCCGACCGATTTCGCCAAGGATCGCGCGGGCTCTGGCGATCATGGCCGGCTCTACGACCTCATCTGGAAGCGGGCGCTGGCGAGCCAGATGGCGTCTGCGCGGATGGAGCGGACCACGGTCGATCTGGCGGATGCGACGGGGCGAACCGCGCTGCGTGCGACGGGGCAGGTGGTGCTCTTCCCCGGTTATCTGGCGCTCTATGAGGAAGGGCGGGACGATTCCGCCGATGAAGATTCGCGCCGTCTTCCCCGGCTGCGCGATGGCGACAAGCCCGCCAAGAAGGGCGTCGATGCCGAACAGCATTTCACCCAGCCGCCGCCGCGTTTCTCCGAAGCGTCGCTGGTCAAAAGATTGGAGGAGCTAGGGATCGGGCGCCCCTCGACCTATGCCTCGATCATCCAGGTGCTTAAGGATCGCGCTTATGTCCGCGTCGAGAAGAACCGCTTCTTCGCCGAGGAATCGGGGCGGCTGCTGACCGCGTTCCTCGAACGCTTTTTCGAGAAATACGTCGCCTACGATTTCACCGCCGAACTGGAGGAAGAGCTCGACGACGTGTCGGGCGGGCGCGCGGCGTGGCAGGCGGTGCTCGAAGCCTTCTGGCGCGATTTCAAGCCGCGCACGAGCGAGGTGATGGAGTTCAAACCGTCCGAGGTGACGGCGGAACTCGACGCCTTCCTCGAGCCCTATCTGTTTCCGGCCAATGCCGATGGGTCCGACCCGCGGCTGTGCCCCAATTGCGGCGAGGGGCGGCTTTCGCTTCGCGGCGGACGGTACGGCGCGTTCGTCGCCTGCTCGAACTATCCGGAGTGCAAATATACCCGCGCCTTCGCACAACCGGGCGGGCTCGGCGCCGAGGACAGCGGCCCCGAGACACTCGGCACCGATCCCGAGACGGGACTGCCGGTCGAGCGCAAGGTCGGGCGGTTCGGGCCGTATATCCAGCTCGGCGAGGGCAAGGACGCCAAGCGCGCCTCGATCCCCAAGGATATGGGCGAGCTCGATCTGGAGACCGCGCTAAAACTGCTCGGCCTGCCGCGCGTCATCGGCACCCATCCCGAGACGGGGCAGCCGATCGAGGCGGCGATCGGGCGCTACGGCCCGTATCTGAAGCATGACGGCAAATATGCGCGGCTCTCGTCCACCGCCGAGGTGTTCGAGACCGGGATGAACGCCGCGGTGGTGAAGCTCGCCGAAGCGGCGGCGAACGGCGGGCGCCCGCAGCGCGGCAGCCGCGAGCCGTTGAAGGTGTTGGGCAGGCACCCGCGCACCGAGGCCGAGATCAAGCTGATGGAGGGCCGCTACGGCCCTTATGTCACCGACGGGACGACCAACGCCACGCTGCCCAAATCGATCGAAAAGGACGCGCTGACGCTCGAGGAAGCCGCCCAGCTCATCGACACGCGCGCGGCCGCGGCGCCGGCGAAGAAGGGCCGCAAGACGGCGGCGAAGAAGACGCCTGCCAAGAAAGCTGCCGCGAAAAAGACGCCCGCGAAGAAGAAGGCGGCGGCGAAGTAGTTCCCCTCCCACTTGCGGGAGGGGGGATCACGCCGCCCGGCGCTCGCTTGCGCTCAACCACGCCCGCGCCTGGCGCTGGGCCTCGGCGATTTCGCGCGCGCTCATCGTCTCGGCGATTTCGGCGCGGCACATCTGGGCTTCCTCGCTGCCGTGGACGGCGGCGAGATTGAACCATTTGTGCGCTTCGACGAGATCGATCGCGCCGCCGCCGGTGCCGGTCGAATAGAAGATGCCGAGATCGAAACACGCGGTGCGATCACCGTACGCCGCGTCGCGCAAGCGGCTCTCGATCAGAAATTGTGCGCTCTTCAGGCTGTTGGCCATGATGGACCTCCCCCAAGAAATGCCACCCTGGTCAGGCACCTTGGAGAGAGAATTTCAACAAATGGTTAACGCCGTTAACCCTGTTCGACGATCTCCACGCTCACATTGTCGATCAGCCGCGTTCCGCCGATCCGCGCAGCGGCGAGGACGCGCAGCGGACGGGCGAGATCGGCCGACGGCGCAAGCGTTTCGGCATCGACCACCGCCACATAATCGATCGAATCGTAGCCGGCGGCGAACATCATCTCGCGGGCGGCCATGAGCGCATCTTCGGGATCGACCCCGCGCCCGATCGCGCGTGCGGCGACGCCCAGGGCGCGCGGCAGGGCGACCGCGCGGGTGCGATCATTGGCGGCGAGATAGGCGTTGCGCGACGAGAGCGCGAGCCCGTCATCATCGCGCTGGGTGGGCACGCCGACGATCTCGATTCCGAAATCCAGGTCCGCGACCATCCGGCGAATCACCGCGAGCTGCTGGAAATCCTTTTCGCCGAACAGCGCGACATCGGGCCGCACCTGGTTGAAGAGCTTGGCGACGACGGTTGCGACCCCGTCGAAATGGCCGGGCCGGGCGGCGCCGTCGAGCCCTTCACTCACGCCCGAGACGCCGATGTTCGTCACAAAGCCTTCGGGATACATCACCGCAACCGGCGGCATCCACAGCACGTCGCAGCCGGCTGCCTTGAGCAGCCGCGAATCGGCATTCTCGCGGCGCGGATAGCGATCCAGATCCTCGCCCGCCCCGAACTGCCTGGGATTGACGAAGACCGAGGCGACGATCCGATCCGCGAGCGGCTTGGCGGCCTCGACCAGCGCGATGTGGCCTGCGTGCAGCGCGCCCATCGTCGGCACGAGCGCGATCCGCTCGCCGGCGCGGGCAAAGCCTTGCAGCGTCTCGCGCAGAGGCGCCAGGTCACGGATCGTCAGCACGCGTCACTATCCTTCGACAAGATCGGGCGGGCCTTCTATGGGTGCCCGGTCAATCGATCAACATGGGGCGTATGGACTTGTCTGAGGGGCGGGAAAAGACGCACATCATCGTGTTCGCCAATGAAAAGGGCGGCACGGGCAAATCGACGACGGCGGTCCACGTCGCGATCGCGCTCGCGGCGAAGGGCGCGCGCGTCGCCGCGTTCGATCTCGACCATCGCCAGCGGACGACGGGGCGCTATCTCGACAATCGCGAGGCGACGGTGAAGCGCACTGGGCGCGATCTGCCGATGCCGATCCACGAGACGCATGACGGGGCGAGCGAGGATCGGTTCGAAGAGGTGTTCGCGCGGCTCGCGGACGGCGCCGACTATCTGGTCATCGACACGCCCGGCCGCGACGATCATTTCGCGCGGCTAGCGGCGACCCGCGCCGATACGCTCGTCACGCCGATGAACGACAGCTTCGTCGATTTCGACCTGATCGGGCAGGTCGATCCCGACACCTACAAGGTGACGCGGCCGAGTTTCTATTCGGAGCTGATCTGGGACGCGCGGAAGGTCCGCGCGAAATCCGACGGGTCGACGATTGACTGGGTGGTCCTGCGCAACCGCCTCCAGCACATCGAGGCGCGCAACATGCGCCGCGTGTCGGAGGCGCTGGGGCAGCTCGCCAAGCGCGTGGGATTCCGCATCATCCCAGGGCTGGGCGAGCGCGTCATCTATCGCGAGCTCTTCCCCAAGGGGCTGACGATGCTCGATTCGAAGGATTTCGGCGACATGGGACTGAGCCACGTCGCCGCGCGGCAGGAGCTGCGCGAGATGATGGCCGGGCTCGCGCTCCCCGAGCTGACGATGCCGATGTTCGCAACCGGCTGAGGCTATCGCGTGATCTTCAAACTCCTGATCGCGCTCGTCGTCGCCTATCTGGGCTGGCGGCTGTGGAAAGGGCCGGCGAAGCGCAGGCCTGCGCGGCCGTTCGCGCCGTTGCTCGACGAGGCCGAGGCACGCGCGGTGCTGGGCGTCGACGCCGGTGCGGGCGACGAGGAAATCCGCGCCGCGCACCGCCGGCTGATGATCGCGGTCCACCCCGATCGCGGCGGATCGGACGAGCTTGCGCGGCGGATCAACGTCGCGCGCGACACGCTGCTCAGGCGCAAGGATTGAACTTTCCGCGCGCTGACCGATTGGGCGGGGAAAGAAGGAGCCCGGAAAGATGACCCACCGTTTCGATCCCACCAGCCTTCGCGAATACGACATTCGTGGCGTCGTCGGAAAGACGCTCGGCACCGCCGACGCGACCGCAATCGGGCGCGGGTTCGGCACGTGCGTGCGGCGCGCAGGAGGCCGGCGAGTCGCGGTGGGGTATGACGGGCGCACCTCGTCGCCCGACCTCGAACGAGCATTGATCGAAGGGCTCACTGCCTCGGGGGTGGACGTCATCCGGATCGGGCTGGGGCCGACGCCGATGCTCTATTATGCCGAGGCGACGCTCGAGGTGGACGGCGGCGTCCAGATCACCGGCAGCCACAATCCGGCCGAGTATAACGGCTTCAAGATGGTGCTGCAGCATAGGCCGTTCTTCGGCGAGGACATCCAGAAGCTGGGCCGGATGGCGAACGAGGGCGATTGGGATGACGGTTCGGGCGAGGTGACGAGCGCCGACATCATCGATACCTATGTCGATCGGCTGATGGTGGGTTATGCCGGGGGCGCGTACCGGATCGGCTGGGATGCGGGCAATGGCGCCGCAGGCCCGGTGATCGAGAAGCTCGTGAAGCTGCTGCCGGGGGAGCACCATACGCTCTTCACCCAGGTCGACGGGCATTTCCCCAACCATCACCCCGATCCCACCGAGGAGAAGAACCTGGCGGACCTCAAGCGCCTCGTCGCTGAGAAGAACCTCGATTTCGGGCTGGCGTTCGACGGCGATGGCGACCGGATCGGCGCGATCGACGGCGAGGGGCGGGTGATCTGGGGCGACCAGCTTCTCTCCATCCTGGCGGAGCCTGTACTGCGCGAGGAGCCGGGCGCGACGATCATCGCAGACGTCAAGGCGAGCCAGATGCTCTACGATCGGATCGCCGAGCTGGGCGGCGAGCCCCTGATGTGGAAGACCGGCCACAGCCTCATCAAGACCAAGATGCGCGAGACGGGTGCGCCGCTCGCGGGCGAGATGAGCGGGCACATCTTCTTCGCGCACGATTATTACGGTTTCGACGATGCGATGTACGCCGCGGTGCGGCTGATCCGCGCGGTCCACATGATCGGCAAGCCGCTGACGCAGATCCGCGGCGAGATGCCCGATCTGGTCAACACCCCCGAGATGCGCTTCCAGGTCGATGAAAGCCGCAAGTTCGCGATCGTCGACGAGGTGCTCGACCGGCTCGAGACCGAGGGCGCCAAGGTCAATCGCACCGACGGCGCGCGGGTCAACACCCCCGACGGCTGGTGGCTGCTGCGCGCGTCGAACACGCAGGACGTGCTCGTCGCGCGCGCCGAATCGTCGAGCCAGGAAGGCCTCGACCGGCTGGTCGCGCAGATCGACGAGCAGCTTGCCAGGAGCGAGGTCGAACGCGGGCCGCAGGCGGGGCATTGACAGCGGCGTCCCGCCCACGGCGGGAGCGAGGGAAGGAATTGGGGTGGCAATCGCCGCCCAAAACGCCCACCTAAGCCCGATGCCCTCCCCCAAGATCATTCGTGTCGTCGATCTGGAGACCACCGGGCCGGCGCCGCCGGGTCACGGTGTGTGCGAGATCGGCTGGCAGGATGTCGCGCTGGCCGACGACGGGCGTTGGGAAATCGAGGGTGAAGGCGGCGCGATCCTCGTCAATCCGGGACGGCCGATCCCGCCGATCACGCAAGCCATCCACCATATCCTCGAAGAGCAGGTCGCCGACGCGCCGTGGTGGCACGACGTCGCGCGCCAGGTGCTCGATCCCTATCCGCGCCGGCTCGCGCTCGCCGCGCACCGCGCCGATTTCGAACAGAAATTCTGTACGCCGCCACTCACCCACGGCGCGGACTGGATCTGCACGTGGAAATGCGCGCTGCGGCTCTGGCCCGATTCGCCGAGCTTTTCGAACCAGGTGCTGCGCTATTGGCGCCGACCTGAGGGAATCGATCATGAGCGCGGCTTGCCGGCGCACCGCGCCTTCCCCGACGCCTATGTGACCGCGCACCATTTGCGCGACATGCTCAATGAGGCGAGCGTCGCGCAACTGCTCGAATGGTCGAGCCTGCCTGGGCTGCTGCCGCGCGTGCGCAGCGGCCCCGATCGCGGCAAGGACTGGCGCGAGATCGACGATTATGCGCTCGAAGGGTTCGCGCACGATCGCGATCCCGATGTGCGCTACACCGCAGAGCAGGAGATCGCACGCCGCCACGGCGGCGGCGCGATCGGCCGCGAGACGCTTCAGCGCGCGCTCTTATAGCGACGTCCAACCCAGACACGTCAGGATCAATGTCTCTTTTCAACCGGTTGTGCGCCGGCTAGGAGAGCGCATGGTGCGCGTTCCCGTGCCGGAGACGCCGCGATCCGAGGCGGGTATCCGGCGGTTCCTGATCGGCTTGTTGGTGACGGGCTTCGTCGCCCTGATCGCCGTGGCCGTCGCGACCGCATGGCTCACCAGGAGCAATCAGGATCATAGCTACTGGGTCGAGCACACCTATCAGGTCGAGCAGGCGATCTCGCGCTTCCGGCTTGCCAACGAGCAGGCCGAAGCCGCGCGGCGCGGCTATGTGCTGACGGGCGATCCGGAGTTCGTCGACCGCTATCGCCGCCGTAGCGCGGAAATCGCGCCCGCGCTCAACCGGTTGGCCGCGCTTGCAGGCGACAACGCGACGCAGGTAAAGCGCATTCAATCGCTGCGCCGGCTAACGTCATCGGCGGAGTCGCTGCGCGATCGATCGATGACGCTCGTCGGTCTGGGAAATCGCGCGGCCGCGCAGCGGTTCTTCGCGACCAACCAGGATCTCGGCACGCTCGAACGCATTCGATCGACCGGCGCCACGATGGCGGCTGCCGAGCGCACGCTCCTCGAGCAGCGCGACGCCTCGCAGCAAAACGCGTTGCGCATCTTCTTCCTCGTGCTCGCCGCGGCCGGCGTGCTTGTGCTCGTCGTCGCGGTGACCTCGCTGGTCACCGTGCTGCGCTACACGCGTGACCTCGGCCAGGCGAGCGAGCGGTTGCGCGGCCTAAACGAATCGCTCGAAGACGCGGTCGAGGAGCGAACCGCCGACCTCACCCGCGCCAACGAGGAAATCCAGCGCTTCGCCTATATCGTCAGCCACGATCTGCGCTCGCCGCTGGTCAACGTAATGGGTTTTACCGCCGAACTCGACGCCGCGACCAAGGCGATCACCGGTCTCATCGAGACGGTCGAGGAGAAGGCGCCCGAGCTTGCCAGCCAGGAAGCACGGTTAGCCGCGCACGAGGACCTGCCCGAGGCGATCGGTTTCATCCGCACCTCGACCCAGAAGATGGACGCGCTGATCAACGCGATCCTCAAGCTTTCGCGCGAGGGCCGGCGCGTGATCGCGCCCGAGCCGATCGACATGGACGCGCTCGTGGAAAACATTCGCGACACGATCCAGCACCGGCTCGATGACCGCGAAGCGAACCTGATCGTTCATCATCCGCTGCCCGGACTGGTCAGCGACCGGCTGGCGATCGATCAAATCCTCTCCAACCTGATCGAGAATGCGGTCAAATATCTCGATCCCGCACGCAAAGGGCGGATCGAGTTCCGCGGACGACGCGAGGGCGCACGACTGATCTACGAGATCGCCGATAATGGCCGCGGCATCGATCCGCGCGACCATCAGCGGGTATTCGACCTATTCCGCCGTTCGGGCGCGCAGGATCAGCCCGGCGAGGGCATCGGACTCGCGCATGTTCGTGCGCTCGCCTATCGGCTTGGCGGAATTATCGACGTGTCGTCGCAACTTGGCGAAGGAGCGACGTTTCGGCTATCGCTGCCGCTCGCCATTGCCCAACCGCAGGAACAAGCCAGATGAACGATCACAAATCGGTATCGATCGTGATGATCGAGGACGACGAGGGCCATGCGCGCCTCATCGAGAAGAACATTCGCCGCGCGGGGATCCTCAACGACATCACGCATTTCACCGACGGGACGCGGGCGGTCGACTATCTGTTCACCTCGCCGAACGGCCCGCGCCGCAACGGCCCCGCGCTGGTGTTGCTCGACCTGAACCTGCCCGACATGAGCGGCACCGACATCCTTGCTAAGATCAAGGGCGACGACATCCTAAAGCGCACCCCCGTCGTCGTGCTCACCACGACCGACGACAAGGTCGAGATCCAGCGCTGCTACGATCTCGGCTGCAACGTCTATATCACCAAGCCGGTCAATTATGAGAGTTTCGCGGACGCGATCCGCCAGCTCGGCCTGTTCCTCTCGGTGATCCAGGTGCCTGAGGTCGAGGGCTGACACGCTTGGGCGTCCGCGTCCTCTATATCGACGACGATGCCGGCATTCGTCGGCTCGCGCAGCGCGCGCTCACGCGCCGCGGGTATGAGGTGACGCTGGCCGAGCGGGGCGCCGACGGTGTGGCGCTGGCGATGGCGGAGCGGTTCGACCTGGTCGCGGTCGACCATTACATGCCCGAGATGGACGGGCTCGAAACGCTGGACCGCTTGCGCACGCTGCCCGCGCCGCCGCCGGTCGTCTATGTCACCGGTTCCGAGGAGGGGCGGATCGCGATCGCGGCGCTCAAGGCGGGCGCCGCCGATTACGTCGTCAAATCGATCGGCGAGGATTTTTTCGACCTGCTTGCCAACGCCTTCGATCACGTGCTCGAACGCGCGCGACTCGAACAGGGCAAACTCGAGGTCGAGGAGCAGCTCCGCGCGAGCAACGCACGGCTCGAGACGCTGCTGCGCGAGGTAAACCATCGCGTCGCCAACAGCCTTCAGCTCGTCTCGGCGCTCGTCCAGATGCAGGCGAAGGCGGTTGCCGACGACAGCGCCCGGCTCGCGCTTGAGGACACGCAGCGGCGGATCGCGGCGATCGGACAGGTCCATCGCCGGCTCTACACCGCCGATGATGTCGAGAGCGTCGATATGCGCGAATATCTCGGTGCGCTGGTCGAGGAGCTCGCGCAGACCTGGTCGCGTACGGAGGCGCCGCGGAACCTGAGGCTCGTCGCCGAGCCTATCCGCCTGCCGACCGATCGCGCGGTGTCGCTGGGCGTGATCGTCAACGAGCTCGTCTCGAACGCATGCAAATATGCCTATGACCCGAACGCCGCGGGCGAGGTGCGAATCGGCCTGACCCGCGAGGGCGAAGACTGCTTCGTGCTCGCGGTCGAGGATGACGGCTGCGGCATCGCGGCCGGCGCCGCGGCACGAGGGACCGGGCTCGGCACGCGCGTGATCCGGGCGATGGCGCAGAGCCTGCAAAGCGCGGTCGAATACGATCCTACGCACCGCGGCGTGCGCGCGACATTGCGGGCGGCGGTGGCGTAGCTTCGCTCGCCCACGCCGACCATTCCATTCGACACGCCGGTGATGCGGGTTGTTCGCTACTGGGGCGGCTTGCGGAACTTGTAGATGAACTGGTCGGTCTTTCCGCGCACCTTGGGATCGAACACCTTGAGGCTGTGATCGTCCGCCGGGTTGGCGAGCAGCGGGCTTTCGCCGACGAACTCGAAACCCGCGGCGGTGACCTGGCTCTTGACCGTCGCGGGATCGATACGGTGGAGCGTATCGGTGTCGCGCAGCCCCGATCCCGCCTCGGCGGCATGATCGACGATCAGGTAGATGCCGCCCGGCTTGAGCGCGTCGAACACCGCCTTGTTGAGCACCGCAGGATCGACCGGCCCCATGAACGGATCGGGGTAATCGTGGTAGTTCTGCGCCGTGAAGACGAGATCGACCTTCTCGGGCGCGCCGATCTCGGTCGCGGGCTCGACGCTGGCGCTCACGTTGGCGAAGTCGGCCGAGCCGGCGAGGGTCTGGTAATCGGTGACGTTGGTCTTGGCTTCGGCGGCATAGGGTTTCGGCCAGATGCCATAAACATGGCCATCGGCGCCGACCGTCTTGGCGAAGAGCCTAGTCCAATAGCCGCTGCCCGGGATCAGATCGATTACCTTGTCGCCCGGTTCGACGCCGGCGAAGGCGAGGATTTCCGGCCCGTGGCGCCGCGCGTCCACGCTCGCTGCATCGGCCCCGCGCACCGGATCGGCCGCGGCGGCGGCGATCGCGGGCGGCAGCGCGCCATCGGCAGGCTGCGCCGTCGCAACCTGCGTGTTTTCGGTCTGTGCGTTCGATGTCGGGGTGCAGGCGGCGAGCGCCGCCGCTCCCGACATCAGCACGGCGTAGGTCCGATAGCCGACCATCAATATTCCTCCCTCTCCCAAAGCCGGCGCCGGATGGCGGCGGCGGCTATACGTCCAGGTTGGCGACGCTCAGCGCATTCTCCTGGATGAATTCGCGGCGCGGCTCGACGATGTCGCCCATTAGCCGCGTGAAGATCTCGTCGGCGATGTCGGCCTGCTCGATCGCGACGCGCAGCATCGACCGGTTCTGCGGGTCGAGCGTGGTTTCCCAGAGCTGCTCCGCGTTCATCTCGCCCAACCCCTTGTAGCGCTGGATCGAGAGACCCTTGCGGCCCGCCGCGAGGATCGCGTCGAGCAACTGGCTGGGTCGCGCGACCAGCGCCTCGCCCTTGCCGACGGTGACGCCTTCCTCGTCGTCCTCGGTCGTCTCGGACGCGGTGCCCGCGCGGACGAGCTTGGCGGGAGCAGCGTAGCTCTCTGCCTGCTCGGCGGCGAGCGCGTGGAGTTTGCGTGCCTCGGCCGACGCGAGGAAGCTCGCCTCGACGATATGGTGATCGGTCACCCCGCGCCACAGCCGCTCGAAATGATAGCCGCCCTCTTCCGACAGGCGCACCGTCCAACGCGCTTCCTCGTCACCCTGGTCGAGCCGGCGTGCGACCTCGGCCGCACGCGCGATGCGATCGTCGCGCGAGGCGCTCGGATCGAGTGCGCCGGCCATCGCCAGCGCCTCGATGATGACCGGATCGTAGCGTCGCGGCACGTAACGCATCAGCGTACGCATTCGCCGCGCGTGATCGACGAGGCTGCGCAGGTCCGCGCCCGAGCGCGCGCCGGCGGCGCTTTCGAGGATGGTCGCGGCGACGCCGTTTTCGACCAGATACTGATCGAGCGCCGCATCGTCCTTGAGATAGACCTCGGAGCGTCCGCGGGTCGCCTTGTAGAGCGGCGGCTGCGCGATGTAGAGGTGCCCCGCCTCGATGATCTCGGGCATCTGGCGATAGAAGAACGTCAGCAGCAACGTGCGGATGTGCGCACCGTCCACGTCGGCGTCGGTCATGATGACGATCTTGTGGTAGCGCAGCTTCTCGAGATTGAAATCGTCGCGCCCGATGCCGGTGCCCATCGCCTGGATGAGCGTGCCGATCTCCTTCGACGACAGCATCCGATCGAACCGCGCACGCTCGACGTTGAGGATCTTGCCGCGCAAGGGGAGGATCGCCTGAAAATGCCGGTCGCGGCCCTGCTTGGCCGAGCCGCCCGCCGAATCGCCCTCGACGAGGAACAGCTCGGACTTGGCGGGGTCGCGTTCCTGGCAATCGGCGAGCTTGCCGGGGAGCGAAGCGATGTCCATCACGCCCTTGCGCCGCGTCAGCTCGCGCGCTTTCTTCGCCGCCTCGCGCGCTGCGGCGGCATCGATGATCTTGCCGACGATGGCGCGTGCGTGCTGCGGATTTTCCTCGAGCCATTCGGCGAGCTTGTCCGCCATCAGGCTTTCCATCGGCTGGCGGACCTCGGAACTGACGAGCTTGTCCTTGGTCTGCGAACTGAATTTGGGATCGGGCAGCTTGACCGAGACGATCGCCGACAGGCCTTCGCGCATGTCGTCGCCGGTTAGGGTCACCTTCTCCTTCTTCAGCATCCCCGATTTCTCGGCATAGGCGTTGAGCGTGCGCGTCAGCGCGGCGCGGAACGCCGCCATGTGCGTGCCGCCGTCGCGCTGCGGGATGTTGTTGGTGAAGGCGAGGACATTCTCGTAATAGCTGTCGTTCCACTCGAGCGCGATGTCGATGCCGATATCGTCGCGCTGGCCGTGGATTGCGATCGGATCGGGGAAGAGCGGCGTCTTGTTGCGATCGAGCCACTTCACGAACGCGGCGATCCCGCCTTCGTAGAAGAGCTCGACCTCACGCTTGTCCTCGTGGCGGGCATCGACCAGCATCAGTCGCACGCCCGAATTGAGGAAGGCGAGCTCGCGATAGCGGTGCTCGAGCTTCTCGAAATCGAATTCGGTGATCTTGAAGGTTTCGGGCGACGGCAGAAAGGTGACGCGCGTGCCCTTCTTGCCGCCCGACGGGCCGACGACCTTCAGCGGCGCCACCGCGTCGCCGCGCTGGAAGCGCATGAAATGTTCCTCGCCGTCACGCCAGATCGTGAGATCGAGCGTATCGGAGAGCGCGTTGACCACCGACACGCCGACGCCGTGGAGGCCGCCGGAGACCTTGTAGGCGTTGTCGTTCGAGGTGTTCTCGAACTTTCCGCCGGCGTGGAGCTGGGTCATGATGACCTCGGCCGCGGAGACGCCCTCTTCCTTGTGGATGCCCGTCGGAATGCCGCGGCCGTTATCCTCGACCGAGACAGAGCCATCGGCGTTGAGCGTGATGACGATCCTGTCGCAATGGCCCGCAAGCGCCTCGTCGATCGCGTTGTCCGAAACCTCGAACACCATATGGTGGAGGCCAGACCCGTCATCGGTATCGCCGATATACATGCCCGGCCGCTTGCGCACCGCGTCGAGACCTTTGAGCACCTTGATCGATTCGGCGCCGTACTCATTCTGCTTGGGGGTATCGTTCATGCCCGAGGATATAGGGATTCGGGCGCGCGAACGAAAGCGAAATGGCTATTCGCCAAGCTTCGAGAGCACGAACGCGAGGAGGAAGCCGACGACCGCGATCAGCCCCGAGTAATCGTGCGATTTCTCGGTCGCTTCGGGGATCATCGTATCGACGAGCATCGCCAGGATCGCGCCCGCAGCGATGCTGGTGATGATCGCGATCAGCGCGGGCGACGCATCGGCCAGCAGCAGGTTGCCGAGCAGCGCGGCGACGCCCGAGACGATCGCGATGCCGCCCCATACGCCGAAGATGTAGCCCGGCGTACGCCCGGCCTGCTTCATCCCCGCTGCGCTCGACAGGCCTTCGGGCACGTTCGAGAGGAACACGGCGATGACGGTTACCCAGCTCACGCTTCCGCCGGCGAGCAGGCTGACGCCGATCACCACCGATTCGGGAATGCCGTCGAGCAGCGCACCGACCGCGATCGCCAGCCCGGTGCCGGTACCCTTGTCGGGCTGGCGCGCCTCGGCGTTGGCGCCTGATCGCTTGCGGTGCTTGGCGCCCGCCTGCGAAAGGCGGATGTTGGCGAGCGTGTAGGCGAGCGCGCCGCCCAGAAACCCCGCCGCGGTCGCGCCGAAGCCGCCCTGCGCGAACGCCTCGTCCATCAGATCGAACGCCACCGCCGAGATGAGCACGCCCGATCCGATCGCCATGATGCCGGCGATCAATCGCTGCGGCAGGCGTGCCAGATAGCCGACCCCGGCACCGATCAGCAGCGCCGATCCGCCGAACAGCCCCCAGAATCCCGCCATCAGCGCGTCGATCATAGGTCTTCAACCAGCGGGAGACGAGGTCGATCCGACGAGGCAGTTTGTCGCCCGGCACCGCATGGGTGGTGGGCTCGCCGCGCTGACCGCCGACGGCGATCCGGATCTCGCCGGCGTGATCCTGATCTCGGCCGCGAACCTGGGGTCAGCCGCGCGAGCAGCTTCGCGCCTTCGTGGCCGACGACGGCCTGGCACCGACACCGACGCGTATTCGGCTCGAGCAAGCGGTGATCGCCTGGCTCGATCGCTTCAGCCGGTCTCGCTGAGACGCCCTTCGGCGACGGTGTAGCGGCGCGCGTCGCTGCCGATCGCGTCGAACAGAGCGGGCTCGGTACCGGTCATCCATACCTGCCCGGCGCTTTCGGCGAGTCGTTCGAAAAGGGCGCCGCGGCGTACCGGATCGAGATGCGCGGCGACCTCGTCGAGCAGCAGCACCGGCGCGGTGCCGGTGCGACGCGCGACAAGACCTGCATGCGCGAGCACCAGCCCCAGCAGCAGCGCCTTCTGCTCGCCTGTCGAGCACAAGGCCGCCGGCTGGCGCTTGGCGCGGTGGGTGACGGCGAGATCGGCGCGATGAGGGCCGACGAGCGCGCGGCCCGCCGCGGCATCACGGCGGCGGGCGGCGGCGAGCGCGCGGGCGAGATCGAGCGCCTCGCCGTCGGGATTCTCGAGCGCGAGACCGGCGCGCGCGAACGGTCCATCGGGTGCGATTGCGAGCGCTTCGTCGAGGGTAGCGACGGTGGTGCGGCGTGCAGCGTCGATCACGGCGCCGTGCTCGGCCATCTGCGCTTCGAGCGCGGCAAGCCAGTCGGAATCGGGCGCCGCCTCGCCCGCGAGCAGCCGATTGCGCGCGCGCATCGCGGCCTCGTAGCGCGCGGTGTGGAGAGCATGTCCGGGTGCGAGCGCGAGCGTCAGCCGGTCGAGAAAGCGCCGCCGCTCGCTTGGCGGCTCGACGAACAGCCGATCCATTGCGGGCGTGAGCCACAGGAGGGTGAGCCATTCCGCCAGCACATTTGCAGGCGCGGGCGCGCCGTTGATGCGGACGAGGCGACGCGTGGGGGCGCTCGGCTCGATGCCGGTGGCGATCTCGGCATCCCTGCCGATCGAGGCGGCGACGCCGAACGCGCCGCTTCCGTCCTGCCGCGCCATATCGGCGAGACCGGCGCGCCTGAGCCCGCGACCGGGCGCGAGCAGCGACACTGCCTCGAGCACGTTGGTCTTGCCCGCGCCGTTCTCGCCGGTGAGCACGACGAACCCTGCGCCGGGCGTCAGCACGGCATCGGCGTGATTGCGGAAATCGGTGAGGACGAGGCGCGACAGCATGCGCGCCCGGCTTTAGCGCGTTTGTGTCGCAAGCGCGATCAGGCGGCCGCCGTCTTTGCCTTTTGGGTGCTGAGATAGGATGCGAGCTCTGCGCCGAGCTCGCGCTGCGCCTTCAGATAGGCGTGCGGCGTTGCGATTCCGAGCCGCGCGCGCGCCGCGTCGATCGGCTCGGCCATTAGCGCCTCGTAATCCTCGCCCGAAATCCACCTTGCCTTTCGGCCGTGGCGATATCCCTCCCACACCGCTTTGGCGAACAGGCTGTTGCCGGTGACCTTGAGGCTCTTGAGGGCAGCGGCGCCGCCGATGAACGCCCAGCCGAGCCCGCCGACCTGCGCGTAGCTGAACGCGACCAGGCACGCCTCGCCTAGGCTCTCGTCGGCCTTGTAGCCGGTGAGCACATGCCAGATGTCGTGCGTGTCGCGCACCCGCCGCCCGAACCAGGCGTACGGATGGGGCATGTCTTCCTCGCGGTTGATCCGCGACGCTTCGGCGAGCCCGTCGGCCGAATAGCCGGTAGCTTCGAGGAACTCGCGATAGGCGGCGCCGACGGTGCCGGGGGCGAACTGCGCGATGAACGCCTTGTCGGTGAAGCGCCCGGCAAGCTCGACGCGTTCGTAGGCGAGCCGCCCGCCCTCCTCGGTTGCGATCAGCCGCGCGTAATTCGTTTCCGAATTGCCGACGTTGAGCGCGCGCATGATGCGGAACACCTGCGTCGTATCGTCGCCATTCGCGAGCAGCTTGCGAATCGCGTCAAATGCCGTCCGCCAATTGCGGCGGCCGGTCGTGCCGGGAAAAGGAGGAAGCTTGGCCATCGGCTCATTCCTTACTTACAAACCTGTAAATAAGAAATGAGCAGCGACGAGTCAACGTGTGCGCGTCACACCCGCTCGGCATCAGCACGTAGAGCGCCGGCCTTCTGTTCCAAACACATGTACTACGTGCGCAAATCACTCGATGTGGTGCTTGCGGGCGATTGTAGCCAAGTCGCGAACTGCTGCGGTCTCCGTATTGAGTCGCTCAAAATTATCTGCGAAGTCCGCGCCCAGAATTGATGAATCCGCTACGTTCACGACCGTGCCGGTCATGCAAACCATGAGCATTGCGCGCGTGCCGCCTACCTCCGCATAATCGACATCAATGCCCACAATAGCGTTTCCTCCGATCTGGAAAGCTTGAGCACGCAACGAAGCGCGGCACGCTTCTTCCGCGCCACGTAGCTTCTGATTGTATGCGCCGGATTGTGCGCCGAACAAATCGGTGAACGCCGATGTCACGTCTGAGAACAAACCAGTGCCGCTGACGCTCTGCGCCGTAACCAACCCCAGAGTTCGATAAGTCCAACCCTGTGGCGAGTGGATCGATGCCAGCGGAATGCATGCCAATAACGATTCCGCGCTCTTCCTCTTGGCCCAGAGCTGGTCAGAAATTTTTCGTGGCGCCCGTTCCAATAGAGACTGCGCGCATTTTTGGCAGCCATCGTTTAGGCTAGCATCATGCGCTAGGTTGATTAGATGTAGATGGTCCTCGCGGAGACGTGCGTTCGGCGAAAGCATGCCGGACTTTATGGCCGCTCCACAGTTTGGACAGACCTCCGTCATCAAACCCGCATCGGCATCAGCACGTAGAGCGCGGGGGCCTTGTCGTTCTCGCGGATCAGCGTTGGCGCGGCGGCGTCGGCGAGGTGGACCTCGACCGTATCGCCTTCGAGCTGGCCGAGAATGTCGAGCAGGTAGCGGCTGTTGAAGCCGATTTCGAACGGCATCGAAACGTATTCTCCGGGCACTTCCTCGGCCGCAGTGCCGTTTTCGGGGCTCGTCACCGAGAGCGTGATCTTGTCACGATCGAGCGCCATCTTCACGGCGCGCGTCTTTTCGGTAGCGATCGTCGACACGCGATCGACGCCTTCCTCGAAGCTGCGCGGATCGATCTTGAGGATCTTGTCGTTGCCCGTCGGGATCACGCGGCTGTAATCGGGGAAGGTGCCGTCGATCAGCTTCGAGGTGAGCACCGCCTGCCCCAGATCGAAGCGGATCTTGGTGTTCGACAGCGACACGCCCACCGAACCGTCGATCTCGTCGAGCAGCTTGCGAAGCTCGCCCACGCATTTGCGCGGGATGATGACGTCGGGCATGCCTTCGGCGCCGTCGGGACGGGCCACGGTGACGCGCGCGAGGCGGTGGCCGTCGGTCGCGGCGGCCTTGAGGACCGGCTGCGGATCGTCCGACACGTGGAGGAAGATGCCGTTCAGATAATAGCGCGTTTCCTCGGTCGAGATCGCGAAGCGCGCCTTGTCGATGATCTGCTTCAGGGTCTCGGCGGGCAGCTCGAACGTCGTCGGCAGCTCGCCTTCGGCGATCACCGGGAAATCATCGCGCGGCAGCGTCGCGAGGCTGAAGCGCGCGCGGCCCGCGACGATGCTCATCCGGCCTTCGGCGGCCGAGAGCTCGACCTGAGCGCCTTCGGGCAGCTTGCGGGCGATGTCGAACAAGGTGTGCGCCGAAACCGTGGTGGCGCCGGGTTGATCGACCGCGGCGGCGACGCTCTCGTCGATCTGGAGATCGAGATCGGTCGCCATCAGCCGCAGCGTGCCGTCGTCGCGCGCCTCGATCAGCACGTTGGACAGGATCGGAATGGTATTGCGCCGCTCGACCACCGACTGGACGTGGCTGAGCCCCTTCAAGAGGATGGCGCGTTCGATCGTGGCCTTCATCTCATTCCCCCGGGGCCGTGCCCGTTTGATCCCCTTCTTAGCGCGCGGCCGGGGATGATTCCCATCCTTTCCTTACCGCAAAAAAGGGCCGGAGCAAGCGCCCCGGCCCTTCAGGAACGTCGAAGGCGGTGTGCTGCCGGTCAGAACCGGAAGCCGAGGCCCGCGACCACCTGGTGACGATCGGTGTCGACGCTGAAATTGTTGGTGTTGGCGCCGTTGGCATATTCGAGGCGGGCGTCACCATAGTTCGAATAGCGATATTCGAGCTTGGCATAGGTGTTGGTGCCGATCGCTTCCTCGACGCCCGCGCCGATGCGATAGCCATCAAGGTTAAAGTGTCGTCCGGTCTCGCTGTCATCGTCGCCGTGGGTGAGGTCGAGCCGCTGGTTGGTGTAGCCACCCTTGGCATAGACCAAGGTGGTGGGATTGGCGCGAATGCCGGCGCGCACGCCCAGATAGAGGTCGCGGCCGGCCTTGACGCGGCCATAGCCGAATTCGTTGGGATCGAGCGGATCGTTGTCGACCTTGCCGGTCGAGCCCGAAATCTCGGCCTCGGCGCCGATCACCGCATTGCCCAGGCCGACATCGTAGCCGGCGTCGAGCCCGTAGAGCAGGCCATCGGCGGACTGGTCGTCGCCGGCGATGTCCGAATCCTCGGTGCTGCCCGGGCGGATGCCGTCATAGCCGGCGAGGACGCCGATGCGCGGGCCGGTGAAGGTCGCGTCCTGCGCGAGCGCCGGGGTGGCGAACGCAGCCGTCGCGGTCGCGGCAGCGAAGGCGGTCAGAACAAGCTTACGCATAAGAACTCCATTCTTGTTTTCGCGCCCGTCGGTGGGGCGGAGAGCGGAAATGGGCGGGCCCTTTCGAAGTTGCATGAACCCCAGATAAACGCGGAAAAGCGTTGCTTTTGCGCCACACGGGCTTGAAAGAGAGTCGGTGGCTTCCAAGACGAGAGCGGGGCGGGACTTCATCGCGCGGCACGGCGAGACCGTGTTCAATGCCGCGCGCCGATTGCAGGGAGATGCGCCGCATACGCCCTTGACGCGCGCCGGCTTCGCGCAGGCCGACGAGATCGGGGCGGCGCTTCAAACACTTCTGGGCGATCGGCCGCGTCTCACCTTGTGGGCATCGCCGACCGGTCGCGCGCTTCAGACGCTGGCAGTGATCGCCGAGCATCTCGGGCTCGACTGGCACGAGGCGAGGACCGACGCACGGCTGGTCGAGATCGGCGTCGGGAGCTGGGGCGGGCGTTCCTATGCCGAGATCGGCGGGGTAATCGATCGGAAAACCGGGCTGCTGAACTGCGCGCCCGATGGCGAGGCGTATCACGAGATCGCCGAGCGGGTCTCGGATTGGCTTGCCGACACGGCTGACGATCCGGGCGACCGGCTGGTGCTCATGCACGGTTTATCGAGTCGAGTGATGCGCGGGGTGATGATCGGGCTGTGCGACACCCCGGCGGTCGGCGCGCCGGTCGCACCTTCGCTGCCGCAAGGATCGGTGGTGATGATCGAGAACGGTATCGAGACGGTCGTCCATCGCGGCAGCGGGCGGGCACCGGCATGATCGTCGCCGCGCTCGCGCTGGTGCTGGCGGGGCCACAGGCGATCGGCATCTATGATGGGTGGGGCGCGTTTCGCGATGAGGGGCGCTGCTATGCGATCAGCAGGCCGGTGTCCGGCAGCACAGCGGCGCGGATGGGCGCCTATGCGAGCGTCGGAACCTGGCCGGACCGCGGCGTCCGCAACCAGTTCGCCGCGCGATTGAGCCGGACCGCGGGCGAGCCCTCGCGGATCACGCTCAGCATCGGCGATCGTCGATTCGAGCTGGTCGCGCGCGGCGATCGGGCCTGGGCGCCCGATGCCGACACCGATGCGGCGATCGTCGGCGCGATGCGATCGGGTCGGAGCATGAGCGTCGAGGGGGTGAGCGGCAACGGACGCCCGTTTGCCGATGTCTATGCGTTGAGCGGCGCGGCATCGGCGATCGACGCGGCGGCGATCGCGTGCCTGGAACCCGCCGGGAATGGTGCTGCCGGTGAGGATTGAACTCACGACCTCAGCCTTACCAAGGATGCGCTCTACCACTGAGCTACGGCAGCACGGTCCGGTCGGGGAGCGGGGCCTATGGCCGCGAGCGGGCGGGATTGTCAAGGTGCGCGCGCAGGCATAATCGCAGGTCCATGACCGAGAAGGACGATCGGGCGGCGCGGCTTGCGCAGAAACTGCGCGAGAACCTGCGCAAGCGCAAGGCACGGACGCGCGGGAGCCGCGAGACACCGCCCTGCGAGCCGCACGCCGAGCCCTCTTCCGACTAGCCGATCGGCGCGCATTTGGCTTCGAGCCAGGCGCGATCCTCGCCTTCGAGCTCGGGGCCGATCTTCTCGAGCACGTGTGCGTGGTACGTATCGAGCCAATCGCGCTCGTCGGATGTGAGCAGATCGGGAAGGATCAATGCGCGCTCGATCGGCACGAAGGTGAGCGTCTCGAAGCCGAGCATGGGCATGTCGCCGCCTGCGATCGCGCGCTCGACCACCAGCACGAGCGTCTCGATGCGGATGCCGTATTCGCCCGCTTTGTAATAGCCGGGCTCGTTCGACAGGATCATGCCCGGCAGCAGCGGCTCGGCCGGCCCTCCGCCGGGATAGGTCGGCTTGGCGATCCGCTGCGGGCCTTCATGGACCGACAGGTACGCGCCGACGCCGTGGCCGGTGCCGTGCGCGAAATCGAGGCCCGTCTCCCAAAGGGGCCGGCGCGCGAAAGAATCGAGCTGGCCGCCGTTGGTGCCGTGCGGGAACAGCGCGGTGTCGAGCGCGATATTGCCCTTGAGGACGCGGGTGAAGCGGTCCTTCATCTCGTGGCTCGGCTCGCCGACCGGGATCACGCGGGTGACGTCGGTGGTGCCGTCCTCATACTGCCCGCCCGAATCGACAAGGTAGAGCTCGCCCGGCTTGAGCTCGGCATTGGATTCGGGCGTCGAGTGGTAATGCGGGCTCGCGCCGTGCGCGCCGGTCGCCGAGATCGTATCGAACGAGGTGTCTTTGAGAACGCCGGTCGCCTCGCGAAAGCCCTGGAGCTTCGCCACGCAATCGAGTTCGGTGAGGCCGCCCTGCGGCGCGCGCGCCTCTACCCAGCGCAGGAAGCGGCTGAGCGCTGCGCCGTCGCGGATGCTCGCGGCGCGGTGGCCGGCGATCTCGGTCTCGTTCTTGATCGCCTTGGCGAGCACGGCAGGATCGCGCACCGACAGGACGGTGGCGCCGCCCGCCTCGAGCGCATCGAAGATCGCGGCGACCGCGCGATCGGGATCGGCGGCGACACGCTTGCCCTTGTAGTTCGCCAAGTCGCCCGCGAAGGCGAGCCGGTCGTGGAGGCGCACGGCATTTCCGAGGTGCTGGCGGACCGCATCGGTGAGCTTGTGCTGCGCCACGTAAAGGTCGGCGGTGCCGTCCGCCTGGACGATCGCATAGGCGAGTGCGACGGGCGTATGCGCGACATCGCCGCCGCGCACGTTGAGCGTCCAGGCGATCGAATCGAGCGCCGACAGCACGACCGCGTCGGCCTTCTTCTCCGCCAGCCAGTCGGCGATCTCCTGCCGCTTGTCGGCCGAGGATCGCCCGGCCGCCACATCGGACTGGATGGCGAGTCGGGCGTCGGAGGGGGCCGGCCGATCGGGCCACACGGCATCGACGGGGTTGGTTTCGACCGCCACCAGCTCGGCGCCGGTCGCGGCGAGCGCCCTGGTGGCTTCCTTCACCCATTGGCGGGTGTGGAGCCACGGATCATAGCCCACCCGCGCGCCCTCGCCCGCATGATCGGCGAGCCAGTCGGAGATCTTGACGTCGGGGACAGGGACATACTGCCAGTGCGTCCCGTCGACCTGTTCGCGTACCTGGAGCGTGTAGCGCCCGTCGGTGAAAACCGCCGCCTTCTCCGGCAGCACCGCGGCGCTGCCCGCCGATCCCTGGAACCCGGTGAGCCAGGCGAGGCGCTGCGCATAGTCGCCGACATACTCGCTCATATGCTCATCGGTGAGCGGCACGACGAAGCCATCGAGCCGGTCGCGCTTCAACTGCTCGCGAAGCGCGTGGAGGCGGTCGGCATAGGTGGACATCAGCGGCCTTTCGAAAGTGCGAAGTTGACGAAGTTGACGGTTGCCGACGTTTTCGGAACCCGCTGCCCGCAGGCTCGGGCGGCGATCGAAGAGGCGATGATCGGCATGGCGGGGCTATGGCAGAAATAGCCGATGTAGGACAGGGCCCAGGGCGGACAACGGCGGCGATTGCCGTTAGGCTCGCCCAATGACCGAGCCGCATCGCGCCGTCTCTCGCGCGTCCACCGTGATCGCCGCGTTCTCGACGATCGTCGAATGGTACGATTTTACACTGTACCTCTATTTCGCGACGGTGCTGTCGCGGGTATTCTTCGGCACCGGCGGAGGCGCGCTGATGGCGACGCTGGGCGGGTTCGCGATTGCCTATCTGATGCGCCCGCTGGGCGCGATCGTCTTCGGCCATATCGGGGATCGCTATGGGCGGCGGCGCATGATGCTGCTGTCGATGGCGATCATGAGCGTCGCGATGCTGCTGACCGCGTTGCTTCCCACGCGCGGCCAGGCCGGCGCCATCGCCGGCGCGCTGCTGGTGCTGCTGCGCTGCGTGATGGGGTTTTCGGTGGGCGGGGAATATACCGGCGTGGTCGCCTATCTGCTCGAAGGCGCGCGCGCGGATCGGCGCGGGCTGATTACCTCGCTCGCCGCGGCGGCGAGCGAGATCGGCGCGCTGCTGGCGGTCGGCATCTCGGCGCTGACGGTAAGCCTGATGAGCAGCGCCGATCTGGAAGGCTGGGGCTGGCGTATCCCGTATTTCGTCGGGGCGGCGCTGGCCGGGAGCGTCTGGATCGCACGCTCGGCGATGCAGGAATCGCCCGATTTCGAGCGCCAGCAGGCCGAGGGAACCGTGCCCGAGAGGCCGCTGCGGCATGCGCTCGTCCGCCAGCGTGCCGGTGTGGTCCGATCGTTCGCGATTTCCGCGCTCGGGTCGATCACCTATTATGTCGGCATCACCTATGTGCCGGCGTTCCTCACGTCGGTCGGCGGATTGGGCGAGGGCGAATCGCTGTGGCTCTCGACGATCGCGGCGGTCGCCGTCATCTTCGTCACGCCGGTTACCGGCCTGCTCGCCGATCGGTGGGGTCGCCGGCCGGTGTTGCTGATGCTGTGCGCGTCGAGCGCGGTGCTGCCGATCACCTTGTTCTCGCTGATGGCGAGCGGCTCGCACGGCCAGGTGCTCGCCGGCGCAATCGTTCTGGCGTGCGTCGCGGGCGGCGTCAGCGCGGTCGGTGCGGTCGCGACGGCCGAGCAGTTTTCCGGCGAGGGCCGGCTCAGTGGCTTGGCGTTCGGGGCGACCGGCGCCACCGCGATCTTCGGCGGCTTCACGCCCTATATCGCGCAGCTTCTGATCGAGCGCACCGGATCGCCGGTGGTGCCCGGGGCGATGATCGCGATCGTCGCGCTGTGCATTCTTCCGGTGGTGCTCAAAATGCCCGAGACCCGCCCGCTCGGACGCGCCGCCGCTATTCCTTCTCGCCGCGTCGGCTGATCGCGAACGGCAGGAAGGAGGTGCGTTCGCGATCCTCGCCGCGAACCTTCGCCCGCGCGCGCATCAGGTCCTTCCAGCCGATATAGCCGACCAGCGTGCCGTCTAGCGCGACGACGGGCAGATGCGCGACGTTCGCCTTCATCAGCTTTTCGGCGAGGCTTTCGAGATATTCGTCGGGATCGGCGAGCGTGATGCGCACCCCCGCGAGCAGATCGCCGAGCGAGGTCTTGCGGTGCTTGCCCGCGCGGCGCCACGACATCACCGAGGGCGGATCGATGATGCCGAGAACGCGGCCGTTTTCGTCGACGACCGGAAAGCTCGGGTGACGCCGCTCTGGGGCGGTCAGAAAGCTTACCGCGCCCTGCAATGTCATGGACGCGGGCACCGTCTGCACCTCGCGCGTCATCACCTCGCTGACGCGCGTGAGCACGAACGGATCGACGCGGTATTCGCGGACGATATGGTGCCCGCGTCGCGCGATCTTTTCGGTGAGGATCGAGCGCTTCATGAGCAGCACGGTGACGAGGTGCGCGGTCGCGCACGCGGCGATCAGCGGCAGCAGCACGTGGGTGTTGCCGGTCAACTCGACCGCGAAGAAGGTCGCGGTGAGCGGCGCGCGCATCGTCCCGCCCATTGTCGCGGCCATCGCGAGCAGCGCCCAGAAGCCGGGGCTCGCCGCGGGCAGCCACCCGCCCAGCACCGCGCCCATCGCACCGCCCATGATGAGCAGCGGCGCCAGGATGCCCCCCGACGTGCCCGAGCCGAGCGCCACCGCCCAGATGATGGCCTTCACCACCAGCAGCAGCAGCGCGACCTTGAGGATCGCCCCGCCCGCGAGCATCCGCGCGATATTGTCGTAGCCGACCCCCAAAGCGTGCGGTTCGATCAGCCCGCCGATGCCGACGACGAGGCCGCCGATCATCGGCCACCACATCCAGTGGATCGGCAGCTTGAGGAAGCCGTCCTCGCAGGCATAGACGAGCTGCGTGAGCCCCACCGACAGCAGCCCGCCCGCAATGCCGATCGCGATCCAGCCGGCGAGCCCGGCGGCGCTGATCGCCATCCCTCCATCGAAGGGAAAGAGCGGCGAGGGCAGCCCCAATGCCGCGCGCCCGACCTCGGCGACGATCGCGGCGACCGCGACCGGCACGAAGCTGCGCGGCGTCCATTCGAACAGCAGCAGCTCGACCGCAAGCATGATCGCGGCGATCGGCGTGCCGAACACCGTCGTCATCCCCGCCGCGGCGCCGGCGACGAGCAGGGTCTTGCGCTCGCTGTCGCTGACCGGAAGGCCTTGCGCGATCAGCGATCCGATCGCGCCGCCGGTCATGATGATCGGGCCTTCGGCGCCGAACGGCCCGCCGGTGCCGATCGCCACCGCCGACGAGATCGGCTTGAGGACCGCCACCTTGATGTCGAGCTGCGAGCGGCCGAGCATGATCGCCTCGATCGCCTCGGGAATGCCGTGGCCGCGAATCTTCTCGCTGCCGTAGCGCGCGATCAGCCCGACGATGAGTGCGCCGATCACCGGCACCAGCACCGACGACGGCCCGAGATCGCGATCGCCAAGGTCGAGATCGGCGAAGCTGAACTGGCCGAGATAGGCGACATTGGTACACAGATGAATCAGCCCGAGCAGCGCGATTCCGGCGACGAGCGCCGCGACCGCGACCGCGACCGCGATCAGCGAGATCACGAGGACGCGCGGTTCGGTGGTGAAATCGCCCAGCCGGCGATCGATACGGTCGTTGCTCAAACCTGGTGCTTCCCACAGAACGCAAGGGCCGTGTCGGACGGAGCCCCCGATGCTCATATCGCACCACGATCTAAAAACAACCATGAGCCCGCAGCCGGGCGGATCGGGCGCCCGCGATGTCCTTCCCCTCGACGCGGCTGCCCCGGCCGCGATAGGGAGCGGCGATGACCACGCACCCAACCGCTCCCGTCGCTCCGCGCCGCCCGCACGCGTTCACCGCCCATGGGGTGACGATCGAGGATCCGTATGCGTGGCTCAAGGATTCCGCCTATCCCGAAGTCAACGATCCCGACATTCTGGCCTATCTGGAGGCCGAGAACGCCTATTTCGAGGGCGTGATGAAGCCGCATCAGGGGCTGGTCGACCGCCTTTACGAGGAGATGAAGGGGCGCATCAAGGAGGACGAATCGAGCGTCCCGCAGAAGGATGGCGCCTGGCTTTACTGGGCCGCGTTCGAGACGGGCGGGCAGTATCACAAATGGTGGCGCAAGCCCGTCGATGGCGGCGCGGACGAGCTGTTGCTCGACGAGCCCGCGCTCGCGCAAGGGAAGGAATATTTCCGGCTCGGCGCGTTTTCGGTCAGTAACGACGGACGGTATCTCGCTTATGCGATCGACGACACGGGCGCGGAGCGGTTCACGATCCATGTGAAGGACCTGGAGACCGGCGAGCATCTGCCCGAGACGATCCCGGGCATGCTTTCGGAGATCGTCTGGACCGCGGACGACACCGGCTTCCTCTACGGCCTCGCCAACGCGCAGTGGCGCACCGACAATGCGCGGCTGCACCGGCTGGGGACTCGACCCGACGAGGATGTCGAGCTCTATCGCGAGGCCGACGAGGGCTATCGCGTCGGCGTATCCGAGACGCAGTCGCGCAAGTGGATTATCATCGCGACCGGCGACCATGTGACGAGCGAGGTACGGCTCGTCCCCGCCGACGATCCCACCGCCGAGCCGATCCTCGTCGCGCCGCGCAAGGAGGGCCGCGAATACGACGTCGACGAGCATGACGGCACGCTCTTCATCCACACCAACGATACCGATCCGATGTGGCGGCTCTGCACCGCCTCGATCGACCATCCGGGCGAGTGGAGCGAGCGGATCGCGCCATCGGAGCATTTCTACATGACCGGGATCGCGTGCTTCGCCGACATGTTCGTGGTCGAGGGGCGCGAGGACGGGCTCGACCAGATCGAGATCCATTCGTACGACGCCGAGGCCGCGCCGCGCCGCGTCGTCTTTCCCGAGGCGAGCTATGCCGCCGGGCTCGGCAACAACCCCGAATACGACAGCCCCAAGCTGCGCATGGGCTACGAATCGATGGTCACGCCGGGGACGGTGTACGACTACGATGTCGCGACCGGCGAGCTCGAGACGCTCAAGGTACAGGAGATCCCGAGCGGCTACGACGCGTCGCACTACGCGGCCGAACGGCTCAGGATCACCGCACGCGACGGGACCGAAGTGCCGGTGTCGATCGTCTATCCCAAGGATTTCCCGCGCGACGGCTCGCGCCCGCTCTTCCTCTATGCCTATGGCGCCTACGGGCACGCGATCCCGCCGGGCTTCTCGACCGGGCGGCTCTCGCTGCTCGACCGCGGCTTCGCCTACGCGATCGCGCACATCCGCGGCGGCGACGATCTGGGTCAGGCCTGGTATCATGCGGGCAAGCTCGAGCATCGCACCAACACCTTCACCGACTTCGTCGACGTGGCGAAGGCGCTGATTGAGCGCGGCTACACCGCCAGGGGCCGGATTGCGATCGCGGGGCGGTCCGCCGGGGGGGAACTGATGGGTGCGGTGGTCAATTCGGACCCCGATCTATGGGGCGCGGTGATCGCCGACGTGCCCTTCGTCGACGTGCTCAACACGATGATGGACGCCGAGCTGCCACTGACGCCGGGCGAATGGCCCGAATGGGGCAATCCGATCGCCGACAAGGCGGCGTTCGACCTTATCCGCAGCTATAGCCCCTACGACAACGTGACGCCGCACGCCTATCCGCCGCTCTTCATCTCGGGCGGATTGAACGATCCGCGCGTGACCTATTGGGAGCCGGCCAAATGGGCCGCGAAACTGCGTGCGACCAAGACCGACGACCATGTGCTCCTTCTGAAGACCAACATGGGCGCCGGGCACGGCGGCAAATCCGGTCGCTTCGATTCGCTGCGCGAGGCGGCGGAGGAGCACGCCTTCGTGCTGTGGCAATTGGGGGTGGAGGGTTGAGGAGGTCGCGCCTCAGCCGCGCTCGCCGGCGCCGTTGGTGCGCTCGACCATGATCGGCCCGCTTGCCTTGCAGGCGGCCGAGATCACCGGATAGTCGATGTCGGTATTGCGGCGGAGCGCGGCGGGCATCGCTTCGTGGCAGGCCTGGATCGAGGTGTAGCGCACCGGCTCGAGCCGCTGCTGCGCGCACATCTGCGAGCCGTCGCCGCAGCCCAGAATCGCGATCACGTAAAAGATGGGTTCCATACATCGTCTCCCGGTCAAGAGCGCAAATCCTCGAACCGGCGTGATGGTTCCTCGGCTCGTCGACATCGATGCGTTCCCGCCTGGTGTCGCGAGGGTTACAATATCGTGGAACGATACAAATCGAGAGGTGTTACCCACCGAGCCGTAGAAGATGATCGAGAGAAATCGTGAAGCCTGAACGAAGGCGTTCGGCAGAACGAAGGAAAGGGAGAGAAACGATGGCGGAGAAGCCGGAACGGGCGATCGACCGCCGCAAGCTGCTCGCGCTTGGCGCGGCATTCGGCACCGCCACCGCCGCCCGCGCCGTCGCCACCCACGACGGTATGCTCGGCGGCCCCAGCCATACCTTCACCAACGCGCTTCCCTGGCGCGACGGGCTGACCGATTCTCCCGATGCTGCGCTGTCCGGTGACTGGCGCTATCTCAATTCGGGCGAGGTCGGCTTCCTCACCGCCGCGGTCGATCGGCTGATCCCACCCGATGAGACCGGGCCGAGCGCGTCGGAAGCGGGGGTCGTCACCTTCCTCGATCGTCAGCTCGCCGGCGATTACGGCAACGGCGCGCATTTCTATCTCGAAGGGCCGTGGGCCGAGGGCACCGACAGCCAGGGCTATCAGAGCCGCTTCACCCCCGCGCAATTCTATCGCCACGCCATCGCCGAGATCGAAAAGGCGGTGGGGCATGCGCATAACGGCGCCGCATTCAAGGACCTCGATGCCGATGCGCAGGATGCGGTCGTCACGCAGATGGAATCGGGCGACCTCAAGCTCGACGGACCGATCGGCTCGAAGGACTTCTTCTCACACCTTCAACAAAACGTGCTGGAGGGCTATTTCTCGGATCCGATCTACGGGGGGAACAAGGGCGGAGCGGCCTGGGCGATGATCGGCTTTCCAGGCGCGCACTACGATTATTCGGAATGGGTCACCGCGTACGGCAAGCCCGTGCCCGTCCAGCCCGTCGGCCTGCGCGGCCGCCTCGACTGGTCGAGGAGCTGAGGGCATGGCCAGGACGATGCCCAAGGTCGATGTCGTGCTGGTCGGCTTCGGCTGGACCGGCGCGATCCTCGCGCAGCAATTGTGCGACGCCGGCATGTCGGTCCTCGCGCTCGAACGCGCCGCGGCGCGCACCACGCCCGAAAATTGGGCGACGACCTTCGATCAGGACGAGCTGCGCTACATGTGGCGGCATCACCTGTTCCAGAACGTCAAATATTCGACGCTGACGTTTCGCAACAATGTCGATCAGACCGCACTGCCGATGCGCCGACTGGGATCGTTCCTGCCCGGCACCGGGGTCGGCGGCGCCGGCATCCACTGGAACGCGCAGATCTGGCGCTGGCTGGAGACCGATTTCAAGCTCAAGAGCCACAACGAGGCGCGCTATGGCACGGCGGCGACCGACGGGCTGACCATCCAGGACATGCCGCTCGGCTACGAAGAGCTTGCCCCCTATTACGACAAGTTCGACCTGATCTGCGGCACCTCGGGCCAGGCAGGCAATCTCAAGGGCGCGCGCCAGGCCGGCGGCAACCCGTTCGAGGGGCCGCGCGACATTCCCTATCCCACCCCGCCGCTGCCGATGACCTACGGCCCCAAATTGTTCGAGCAGGCGGCCGCGGGCATGGGGCTGCACCCCTTCCCGCACCCGGCGGGCAACCTGTCCGAAGCCTATACCAACCCGCTGGGGCTGCAGATGGGCAAATGCACCTTCTGCGGCTTTTGCGAGAAGTTCGGCTGCGGCAATTATTCGAAGGCGAGCCCACAGACCGCGCTGATCCCCTACATCCTGACCAAGCCCAATTTCGAGCTGCGCACCGAATCCGAGGTGCTCAAGGTCGATCGCACCCCCGACGGCAGGCACGCCACCGGCGTCACCTATGTCGACGCCGCGGGCACCGAAACTTTCCAGCCGGCGGAGATCGTCGCGCTGACGGCGTACCAGCTCCACAACGTCCATCTGATGCTCGTCTCGGGCATCGGCCAGGCATACGATCCGGAGACCGGCGAGGGGCATGTCGGCAAGAACTATTGCTATCAGACGATGAGCTCGGTCGATCTGTTCTTCGACGACAAGCGCCTGAACCCCTTCATCGGTGCGGGCGCGCTCGCCTCGGTGATCGACGATTACAATGGCGACAATTTCGACCATTCGGGATTGGGATTCATCGGCGGCGCCTACATCGCCGGGATGATCACCGGCGCACGGCCGATCGAGATGACCCGCGTGCCCGACGGCGTCCCAAAATGGGGGTTGGAGTGGAAGCGCGCGGTGGCTAAATACTATCTGCGCAACATGTCGCTCTCGGTCCACGGATCGAGCTATGCGCAGGCGGGCAATTATCTCAGCCTCGATCCGACCTACAAGGATCAGTTCGGCCGGCCGATGCTGCGCATGACCTTCGATTTTCCCGAAAACGATCTCAAGATGACGCAATATTGCACCGATCGCGCCACCGAGATCGGCCACAAGATGGGCGCGTCGCACGTCCATCCGAAGGTGCGCCAGGCGCCCTACAGCGTGGTGCCGTATCAAACGACGCACAATGTCGGCGGCACGATGATGGGCACCAGCCCGACGGACAGCGTGGTCAACAAATATTCGCAGAGCTGGGACGTCGGCAACCTCTTCGTCACCGGCGCCGGGCTCTATCCGCAGAACCCCGGCTATAATCCCACGGGCACGCTCGCCGCGCTCGCCTTCCTGACGGCCGACGCGATCAAGAGCCAGTATGCCAAGGCACCCGGCGCGCCGCTGGTGGCCGCATGAGCGCGGTCGCGCCGCGCAGCCTCGGCCATCGAGTGCTGTTGGCGATCGGGGCCGTTATCGCGCTGCTCGTGCTGATCGCGGCCGGATCGTGGCTGTGGTTCGCGCTCAACCCGGTCTCCATCGTCGATCCGCCCCCCGCGCCGATCGCGATGCTGCGCGCGCCGATCCCCGACGGCCCCAACGCCGATCTCATCCGCCGCGGGCGGTATCTTACGATCGCGGGCGACTGCGTGTCGTGCCACACGCGTGGCGGCGGGCATCCGTTCGCCGGCGGGCTGGGACTCGAGACGCCGTTCGGGGTGATCTATTCGGCGAATCTCACCAGCGATCGTGACACCGGGATCGGGGGCTGGAGTCCCGACCAATTCTATCAGGCGATTCACGAGGGGATCGCGCCCGGCGGCAAACGCCTCTATCCGGCGCTGCCCTATCCGCACTTCACCAACGTCACCCGCGCCGACAGCGACGCGATCCTTGCCTTTCTGAAGACGGTGCCCGCGCGGCATTACGATCAGCCCGCCAACCGTCTGCCTTTCCCGCTCGACATCCGGCTCAGCCTGATCGGCTGGAACATGCTCAACTTCTCGCCCCACCAATTCAAGCCCGATTCCAACCGGTCGGCGGCGTGGAACCGCGGCGCCTATCTTGTCGAAGGCCTCGGCCATTGCGGCGCCTGCCACACGCCCAAGAACGCGCTCGGCGCCGAGCAGCACGATCAGGCCTATCGCGGCGCGGTGATCGAGAACTGGCTGGCGCCCGATCTCACCGGCAATCGGCGCACCGGGCTCGGCCGCTGGAGCGCGGCGGACATCGCCGAATATCTCAAGACCGGCCGCAACGCGCATTCGAACGCGGCAGGATTGATGGCCGAGGTGGTGTCCTATTCGACCTCGCTGTTGTCGGACCAGGATCTCGCGGCGATCGCCACCTATCTGAAGAGCCTGCCGCCAAGCCCCGAGCAGCCGAGCGGCACCCCCGATCCCGCGGCGATGCGCGCCGGCAAGGCGATCTTCGCCGACGCCTGCACCGCCTGCCATCTCACCGGCGGCAAGGGCCAGCCGCGGATGTTCCCGCCGCTTCCCGGCAGTGCGATCGCGCAGCAGCACGATCCGACCGGGCTCATCCACCTGATTCTCGGCGGCGGCCGCACCGCGCCGACGCCCGAGCACCCCACCTTCCAGTCGATGCCGAGCTTTGCCTGGAAGCTGAACGACCAACAGGTCGCCGACGTCGCGACCTATGTTCGCAACAACTGGGGAAACCGTGCGCCGCCGGTCTCCGCCGACAAGGTCGCCGACGTGCGCAGCACGCTCGACCTGCGGGGGGCACTGGATCGCAAGCAAGCCGACTGAGTCGTCGAAGCGGGAGACAATCGCGAAGACGGAGCTCCGCGAGTCTCAAGCCGATGCTCTGCCTTTGCGCGACACGATCTCGCCCTGCCGACATCGCGTCACAGTTTTTCGAAATGCCGATGCACCTCGAGAGGCTGCCTTTTGGCGCTTTTTGCGGCTGTCGGGGATCGGGTAAATGGTGCCCATTAAGAGCGCAAGTCTAGCGCGCTTAAGTGATTGATTTCACGACCACAATCGCGACCGAATTCGCCGAAACCATCGTTGGCATAATCAGGATTTCTGGAAAAGGCTGGATGTGAGTGGACGGAGAATTTCGTGTGTCCGATGTCCCGCATGCGGGCCGCAGGCAGGATGCGGCCGCCTCTACTAACATCAGATTATCAGCTCGAATTATACTTGGACTATACTTGCGGCATAAAATTCAATGCGTTGGCGGTTTGCCCGGGGGCGCAAGGTGCCGGACAAACCGGTGCCTCGGGCTGAAGCGCTCGTTCTGAGCGATAGAAATGTTTTCTATAAATCAAATTATGGGGTATTATGATCGATAGAGAGGCGGGCTATCGATCATGCGTTGGAACTGGCAACGGCCCGACTGGCCCAACTTCGCTTATGACGCACAGCGCCTGCGGAGCCGTGAGAACCAGTTACTGAAGGGAGCGGGCATCCTGGTCGGGGTCATATCCCATCTCGACGTCGAGGACCGGCAGAATCTTTCCATCGAACTCATGGCCCAGGAAGCTGTCGACAGCTCAGCCATCGAGGGCGAAATCCTCGATCGCGCCAGCGTGCAATCCTCCGTCGCCAAGCACCTTGGAATCAAGGCCGATCATCGCCGCGCCAATGCCGCCGAGGCGGGCGCGGCCGAACTCATGGCGGACCTGTTCCGCGGCTATCGCGAGCCGATCAGCGACGCCATGCTGTTCCATTGGCATGCTCTACTGATGAACGGCAGGCGGGACCTCGCCGACATAGGCCGGTATCGAACACATCCCGATCCCATGCAGATCGTCTCGGGCGCATTGCATGCGCCAAAGGTGCATTTCGAGGCTCCGGAGTCGAAAGCCGTGCCGGCGGAAATGAAGACGTTCATCACCTGGTTTAACAACAGCGAGCCGGGTAGTCCGTCGCCTGTGAGCGCACTGGCCCGCGCGGGCGTCGCCCATCTGTGGTACGAGTCCATCCATCCGTTTGAGGACGGCAACGGGCGCATGGGCCGCGCGATCGCGGAAAAGGCTCTTGCTCAAGGGCTCGACGCGCCAGCGATCACGGCTCTTGCAGAAACCATTCAGCGCCATCGCAAGGACTATTATACGCAGCTTCAGCAGGCGAGCCTCTCCAACCATATCGACGAATGGCTGGATTGGTTCTCCGGCATTGCGCTTGAGGCCCAACAGCGTGCACTGGATCGGGTCCATTTTCTTCTCGCCAAGGCGAAGCTGCTCGATCGCCTTCGCGGACAGATCAATGCGCGGCAGGAGAAAGCTCTGCTGCGCATGTTCGCCGAGGGGCCGGATGGCTTCAAGGGCGGGCTGAGTGCCGCAAACTACCGGACTATCACCGACGCTGCTCCGGCGACGGCCACGCGCGATCTTGCGGAATTGGTTGCGATAGGAGCCCTTCGCAAGGAGGGCGAATTGAAGCACACAAGGTACTATCTGAACCTCGGTAAATAGCGCGAGGACATCGAATGCCGCATCAATTGGGTTTTACACCCCAGCGCATGCTGCTCGTCGGGCGTTGGGCACATAAAAAGGTCGGCCGCTCTATCGGGTAAACAACCGACCCTGATTGCGAAGTAAGGCGTTTAGTCGATCCGCTTTTGGCGCGTTCGTTTCGTTATCGGTCGATGTTTTTCGAGCCAAGCTTTATCTGCGGCAATACCTTCCTTCATCCGATCATACCATCCGGCGTTTCGCTCGTATCGTGCGAGATGGACGTTCGGACCGGCGGCAAATATCGGCTGGAATTCAGCACCGGCGGTTCGGACACCATGGCCTTCTACGGCAAGTATCTCGAGGTGGTGCCGAACGAGCGCATCGTCTGGACCAACGACGAGGGCGAAGAGGGCGCGATCACGACCGTGACCTTCGAGGAACGGGACGGGAAGACGCTGCTGAATTTCCACGAAGTCTATCCGTCCAGGGAGGCGCTTGAGGAAGCACTGCAAGGCTCGGCGGCCGGATTGCCGGAGCAGCTGGAGCAACTCGACGATCTGCTTTCCAGCAAAGGCGAGTAGCGCGGGTCGGGGAGCTTGGCTCGGGGGGAACGTCTGCTCTTGGCAAGAGACTCCACCCGCCTTTCCAGCCGGAGCGGGACGCAAAGCTGAACGGCTGGAATTTGGTGCGAAGCTGCTCGTCGCGTATATGTTGACCGGTTCGGGCGCTAATCCATAAGGCGAACGCGGTACTGCAGCGCTCCTTCCGGTGCCGTGTCCCCGTGAACATACACGGCGAGCGGATCAGGTCCGCCAACGTGATCGGACCATTTGACGCGGACGGCTGCAATCTTGCTCGTCGACGAGATCCTGTCGAAAGGAACGAGAGCCGTGATAGCACCGCTTTCTCTCCGCACATTGATGGCGCCGAGCGGGCGCCAGTTCGTGCCTGCAACTTGGCGGAACAACATGCCGATCAATTTTCCATTCACCCGCATCATTCGGACGCGATACGCGGTGATAAGGCCGGTATCGCGCCATTCGATAGCGAAGCCGAGCCGCATCCAATCGTCTCCAGGGTCACCGGCCAGCGGCTCAGCGGTGCGGGCGGTGAAGCTGAGTCCGCCGTCGTGGCAGGCGACATCGACCTCGACGATATCGTTCCTACCGGATTGTTCGACGAGCCGATGGCCGCCCGCTCCGGCAAAGTCGCGGTCCACCGTGTCACCACGAAAATCTCGAAATCGTACCGGGTACGATCCACGACCGTCGCCAATTGAATCAGCGGCATCACATCGTAGTGCCGGTGCAGGCTCCGCTCCCTTGTACCGCCGGACATTCCTGATCAACTGGCGGTAAAAGGCATCGCCCCATCCGCCGGACATCGGCTCGAGGTCGCGGCTGAATTCCGGCGTCGCGAGATCGACCATGAACTGATTGCCTTCCTTGGTGAGGAAGCGAGCGGCTATCCATTCATTCCAGCCCGTGACGAAGACGAACGGGGGATCCGCTGCCAATGCGACACTCCATTGCTCCTCGAAATTCGCGCCGCTCGCGACGGCGAGCCAGCTATGGTCAGAACGGCCATCATGGAATCCGCGGCCCCAGTTGCGATCTTTTCCATCGAACGGCCAGGAGCTCATCTTTACCGTTTCGGCATGCTGGGCGACGGACACGTTGACAATTTCGTCACGTCCATGACACCGATGCATCGGCTGCGGACGTACGAACTCCATCCATGGCCAGCCGCAATCACGCAACGGTTCGTTGGGCCATTGGCTTTCCCGGATGGTCATTCCGTTTCGCATGGCTGGGCTCGCCTCGGCGCCGCGGCCGATGATGAGCGGCTTGCCCTCGAGTTTGAACGCCAAATCGGGCGCATATTTTGCGCTATTCGGATCGTAATAAGTTTGCCAGATCTTGCCCATCGTGGCGCCGGAATCGCTGTTGGTATAGAAAACAAGCTTCGGCGCGGTTGCTCCTTGTGCATTCGCCTCTCGTAACTGGGCGATCAGCACATCGACCACGTTTTCATAAATGAGCGCATTGGTGGCATCGAGCACAAGAATGTCGATGTCCGCGGTGGTAAGCATTCTCACATGACGGGCGACGATCCAGGGATCGGCGGAACAGTAATAGCCGAGCTCAGGTTTTCCCCAATATAGATAATGATGGTTCGCGGCGGGCTCCACGTCAGCTGCACCGTAGTACGAATCGTCCCATGCCGCGTCACGAGGGTTTCGGGCGGCGAGCGGATGTTCAGAAAGGACTCGGGAAACGTCGGTTGGGCCACGTGTCGCTGTTTCGCCCGACTCGCAGCTCCAGAGAAAATAGAAGAGAGCGACCGCGCGGTTGGGGCGAGACGCAGTCGCTGCGGCAGGCTCATCCGGCAGCACCGGTGAATACCAGTCCTGAGCTCGCGCCGTTAGAGAAGCAAGCAAAGCGACGGGAAACACCATCCCTAAGGCTGGACGCAACGACATGATCGCGGCCGATCAGAACTGCACGCGCGCGCCGAGCGTGATCAACCTTCCGTTCTGCGAATAGATATAGGGCAATCGACCGTTGGCGATCGTCTGCCGGAAGGGCTCCTGGAGCAGGTTTGTCACCTGCAACCGAAGCCCGAAATTGGGCGTCACCTGGTAATCGAGATTTCCGTCGAGGCTGGCATAGGATTCGTTGAAGATGCCGCCGCCCACGCTCGAGCGGCTGCGATAGGTGTACGATCCGCGGATGCTGAATTTGCCGTCGTCATAATAGCCGACGATCGAATAGTTGTTCTTCGACGCGCCATCGAACGGAAGCCGTTCGCCCGTTGCCGGATCGGTGATCGGCGTTTCGTTCTGCAGAAGGCGAGTATAGGTTGCCTGAACTCCCAAGTGACTGATCACGCCGCTTGCGACGAGAACATTGAACGGCAAGTGACCCTGAAGCTCCAAGCCTGAAACAACGGCGCCGCCTCCCGCGTTGTTGACCGCCTGGGTTACCCGCAACGGGATATCGTCCGTTGCCTGATAGGTGATGCCGTTCAACGTGAGCTCGTTCGGGAACGTTGTTTGGGTCGTGATGAGGCTCTTGATATCCTTGTAGAAATATCCTGCGGCCAGAAAGGCGCCGCTGCCGGTCGGATACCATTCGGCAATAGCGTCGTACTGCCAGGCTCGGAACGGCTGAATTGCGGGATTTGGCAACGAGATGTTGATCCCCGTGATCGTGCTTCCGTCGTTGGAATCAAAGGAAATGCTGGATGCACCTGCCACGACTCCGAGGTCGGGGCGGGTGACCACTTTCGATGCGGCAAAACGGAGTTGAATAGAGTCGGATATCTCGAAAGCTATGTTTCCGCTCGGCAGATATTCGGTAGCGGATCCCGAATTGCTGATACGCGTCGTGTTGACGATCGGATTGCCGTTTTCATCGACTGCAATCGTGTTTTGCGTCGCCGCATCGATCTGGGAGGCGGTCTGAAGACCGGTGCCCGTGCGGTCGGTATGTACGACGCGCAAGCCGATATTGGCTCGATATCTCATACCAAAAATATGGCTATCGAGATCAGCCATCGCATAGGCTGCATAGATGTCTTCGCGAGCGCTAAAGAAGCCGTTCCCGCCAAAGGGCCCGAACTGAAGACCCAAGGCCGGATCTGCGCCGCGCTTGTCGAGGCTGACTCCTTGCGCGGCGAGCGCGGCATCGATCGACGGGCGATAAAAGCCGAACACCTCCCGCGGATCGAGTGCAAAGAACGAATTATGGGGAACACTGGGCAGCTCGCTTAACAGCCCTCCGGCAGGAATGGAGATCAGCCGCCGCGCGGTGTTCTGGAAATCAGGCGTTGTCGCCGGGTCGACGCCATTTGCCACCAGCAGGTCGTCAAGAGCGCTCTGGTTGTAGCGGATGACGTTGAACACCTGATCCTGCTTGCGCCGACGATATGCTCCACCGATCTCGATCCGGCTGAGCCCGAGCGCGTCGACATCGTAATCGACATCCAGGCGAGAGCCGAATTCATCCCCCCCCGCAAAGATTCGGTTGAAGCCGAAATCCACAGGCTGACCCAGCTCGAGGTTATTCACGTCGAACGGCGCGCCGGTCGTCGGATCCGGCAGGAATGTGAATGTCGGCGCACCATGCTCGACGTCGGCGCGGTACTCGAAGCCGTTGACTCCAAGGACCTCGTACGCAGCGAGGTCCTCACCGCGGTTGAAATCGGACTTGAAGTACGAGGCATCGGCATCGATGCGCAAGCGATCGGATGGCCGCACTGTGATGTGGCCGCCGTAAGACTGCTCGTCGCGATCGAAGGTGGTGTAGTTCGGGGCAATCGACGAATACGGCTGATCCGCTTCCGGCAGGCCCGCACGGCGCCGGATGGTTCCGCCAAGCAGAACGCCCCCGATATTGGGCGCGTCGACCCGGAGCACATCCGGGTTCTCTATCAGCGGCGCGATGTCGGCGGGCAATCTCATCCGAAGCGTGTTCTGATAGCGTTCGGTTTTCTGATGATTGTTGAGCATGTCGAGCGTCAGTTCGAACACGTCAGACGGTCGCCACTGTGCGGTTATGCCATAACCGAGGCGACGGATATGACCATCGTTGAGCGCGTACTCGCTGTCGGACGCCGGCCGGTAGACGTTTTCCACACCATCGATCGTATCGTCGAAGTCGGTCGTGATGATTCGCGCAATCTGGGTGAGGGTAGACCGGTCATAATAGGCAATGTTGCCCAAGAGGCCTAACGTCCCAGATTTGTTGCGCCAGCTGAAGAATCCGGAGAGTCGCGGATCACCTTTGTTGGCTTCCGTCGAATAGCTCATATCGGCATTCAAGGCGACATATAGTCCGTCGTCATAGAGAGCATTGCTCAATTCCATGTCGAGCGGCCGTGCGGTCAGGATATTGACTGCCCCTCCGATCCCGCCTTCCTGAATATCAGCCTTGGTCGATTTATAGACCTCGATTCCTGCGACGAGTTCGGGAGCCACCGCGTCGAGCGCAAATGCATTGCGATTACCCAAGCCGTCATCGCCGCCCGATCCCCCAAATGCGGTGCGCCCATTGATCGTCGTGCTGACGAAGTTTGGCCCAAGCCCGCGAATGGAAACGAACATGCCTTCGCCGCTCTGAGACCGGCTGATCTGAACGCCCGGCACGCGCTGGAGCGTTTCGGCCAAATTTTGGTCGGTGTATTTACCGACATCCTCGGGCGTGACGAAATCAGCCACGATCGCAGCGTCGCGCTTTGCTTGCTGTGCGCTTACGAGGCTTCCTCTAACACCCGTCACCACGATATCGCCGATCGCTGCCGAAGCACCCCCGCCGGCGCTCTGGGCGACGTCGGAATCACTTGTCGCGCTATCTGTTTGATCGTCGGATTGCCGTTGCGACGGTGAGTCGGAACGCTGCTGGGCCTTTGCTGCTGGCGCGAACGCAATTGCGCTGGCGATCGCCAGGACGGAACACAGCCCGGCCCGACCCATCCACGTTTTGTCCTCAGTCGATCGCGATGTCCCCAGCATGAGCCTCTCCCTTCCACATTCGTTATTGAACGATAGTGCACAAGAGTGATTGATCTTGCAACATTGTTATTGAAACAATGCGCGGCTTTGATGATTCGCCTTAAATCTGCGGTGTTAGGGCGTATCGCAGCAGCGCCGACGTGTGCGCAAACAGCCGGAAGGCTGCTTCCGGCGCAATCAGCCGACGGGCCCGGCGATCACCAGATCGATTCCGGAGGCTTCCACCATCTGGCGATGCTCGTCCGAAATGGCTTGATCAGTAACGATCGTATCGATGTCGCTCAGCTCGCAAACCACGTTGCCCGACGGACCGTCGAACTTGGAACTGTCGACGAGCACGATCAGCTTCTTGGCGCGTTCGATCAGCCGTCGTTCGGCTGCGACGAGGATCACATCCGCCTGCATCAAACCCTGCGGCCCAATTGCGGCGGCACCCATGAAAAGCTTGGGAGCATAGAAGCGCGGCATGCTGTCCTCGCCCGCCGCCGAAAGAATGATGTTCTGTTCGCGAAAGACGGTGCCCGCGGGCACGAGCACACGCGTATTCGGCTGGGGAAGCAGCGCACTGACAATATGCAACGAATTCGTCAGCACCTGCAGCGCCATGCTGGACAGATACGGGCACATCTGCAGCGTGGTCGATCCCCCATCAATCATGATGGCTTCTCCCGCCACGCACAGCGCCGCGGCCGCTTCCCCGATCGCTCGTTTCTGGTTTTCGTGGAGAGAGGCGCTTTCGTGAAAGGGCGCGCCGAGCAGTCCGCGGGGCTCCGTCTTTGCTCCCCCCGCGCGCTCCGCGCCGCCCCGCACGCGCCGGATCTTGCCCTCCCGGGCGAGCCGCTCGAGATCGCGCCGCAGCGTCGCGGGCGAAGCATCAAGCGATGAATCGAGCTCCTGAAACGCGAGGAAGCCTTGGTCCTCGATCATCTTGAGTATCTGTTTTTCGCGTTGGCTTACATGCATTCCCGACGTCCCACCCTTCCATCGTCAGCAGAAGGAATTCGCGCTCGGCATAAGCATTTTTAATCATATGATGCCAGAACTTCCTGTCGGATTGGCGCGCTTGCGTGCCTGTTCGGCCCTCCACCCGCTGTCGCGATACGCTCCGATCGGATCGATCGCACCCCCTGCCTCGTCTCTTACGAGCTGCAATATGGGAATGACATCGAGGCGATACGCGTCTCGCAACGCGCGGAATGCCATCATCGCGTCGTTCTGATCCTGGGCGTCGTGAAGCGCTGCGCGATCGATAAGCAACGCCTTCGCATAGGCTGTCGCGATCGCCTCCGCGGACGACAATAGGCTTTCGATCGGGTCGGTGACGTTATGCGATTGATCGATCATATAGGTCGGGCTGAAGGGATGTCGCGCATCCTGCTGGGCCTCGATCAGCTCGTTGAATATCAGAAACAGCTGATGCGGGTCGACCGATCCGGAGTCGAGGTCGTCGTCGCCATATTTGCTGTCGTTGAAGTGAAATCCACCGAGCTTACCAAATCGATGCATGCGCGCGACGATCTGCTCGATGTTGACGTTGGGTGCATGGTGGCCGAGGTCGATCAGGCATGCCGCACGATCGCCGAGCGTCTGTGCGGCCAAAATCGATGACCCCCAGTCGGCGATCACGGTCGAATAGAAGGCCGGCTCATACATCTTGTGCTCGAGCAGCATGCGCCAATTTTCGGGCAACGCGGCATAGATGTCGCCGGCACTGTCGAGATAGCGATCGTAGGCGCTCGCGAGATGCTGTTGGCCCGGCAAATTTGATCCATCGCCTATCCACACGGTAAGCGCGGTCGAACCGAGCTGCTTGCCGATTTCGATGCATTCCAGATTATGTTCGATGGCCTGCCGCCGAACGGCGGCGTCGGTCGCAGCAAGGCTGCCGGTGCTGTAGCTCAACGGCTGATCCGGCTGATCCTGGAACGTGTTCGAATTGACGGCGTCAAAGCCGACACCAAGCGCTTCGGCTTCCTCGCGCAGAGCCTTCGGATCATCGACGCGGTCCCACGGAAAGTGCGGCGACACGCGGGGCGTCATTCGGCACAACTGCTGGATCACCGCGCAATCGGCGAGCTTTTCATGGACATTGGTCGGCTCGCCGGGGATGGGAAATCGCGCAAATCGCGTGCCACCTCGCCCCGTGCCCCAGCTCGGCACTGCGACGGCGAATGCCGCCACCTTCTCCTTGACCGTATCGATCTTGCGACCGGACCGAGCGAGCATCTTTTCCAAGGCCGCATAGTCTTCGCGGACTGCGCCGATCGATCGCTCATTGTGCTCGGCAATGCGATCCTGTTCGAGCGGCGGAGAGCATTGGCTCTTGGTTGCGAGACTCATCGGGTAAAGGCTCCAGCATTGCCGGCATCGACATTGACAATGTTGCCGGTCGATTTGGCGGCCGCGTCGGACGCGAAGAAGGCGACCGCCTCCGCAACGTCCGACGGGAGCACCGCGCGTTTGAGAAGAGACCGGTTGCGGTAATGCTCTTCGAGTTCGGAGCCTGTGTCGATCCCGTGCGCGCTGGCACGCTCCTTGCGCCAATCCCCGTCCCAAATCCGAGATCCCCGGATCACGGCGTCGGGATTGATGGTATTAACGCGAATACCATCCGGTGCGCCTTCCAGTGCAAGGCAGCGCGCGAGATGCAGCGACGCGGCTTTCGCAGATGCGTAAGCGGTAGCGTTCACCGCCGCCACCAGCCCATTCTTGGACCCCACGAACACGATCGAGCCGCCGCCGTTGAGGCGCATGAGCGAGATCGCAGACCGCGAGGTCAGGAAATAACCGCGCGCGAGCACATCGTAATTGCGCTGCCAGAGCTCGATCGTGGTTTCTTCGATCGGAGCCGATGACGCGAGACCCGCATTGGCGACAAAGATGTCGAGACCACCGAATTCCAACGCGCATTCCGCGAACGCACGTGCGACCTGGGCCTCGTCTGTGACGTCGCAGATCGCAGCGCGTACGCGATCGGCGTCAGCCTGCTCCACCATGTGTCCTTGCGCCTGCTCCAACGCATCGGCGTCACGATCGACGAGCATGACGCAGGCGCCGTCCGAAAGCAGCCGAGCGGCAGTTGCCGCGCCGATTCCGCCGGCGCCTCCCGTAATCAGCGCGATCTTTCCGGCAAGCGCCTTGGGCTTCGGCATGCGCCGCAGCTTGGCCTCTTCAAGGACCCAATATTCGATGTTGAAGGCTTCCTGGCGGGGCAAGCCGATATATCTTCCGATCGCCTCCGCACCGCGCATGACATTGATCGCGTTTCCGTAGAATTCGCTCGCCAGACGGGCGGTTTTCTTGTCGGCGGCGAAGGTCAGGCGGCCGATGCCGGGGATCAGGATAACGACGGGATTGGGATCGCGCATGGCTGGACCACCGTCGCTCGCGCAATCTTCGTAGTAGCGGCGATAGTCGTCCCGGTAGGCTGCAACCCTTGAGGCGAGATAGTCGGCGTCTTCGATCCGCGCAGGATCCAGCGTCAGCGGAGCGATCTTCGTGCGCAGGAAATGGTCGGGGCACGACGTTCCGACGGCCGCAAGCCGCTCGAAATCCGCCGATCCGACAAATTCGAGCGTTTCCAGGTCGTCCGAGAAATGCCCGATCTTTGGAGCGGAATCATTCATGAGCCCGCGAAGGTGGGGCATCAGCGCTGCGGCTGCGCGGCGGCGCTGCTCGCCTTCCCGGCACGGCACTCGTCGGCCGCCGAAGGCTGGAGCACCGGACATTTGCGCATTCAGATATTCCGCCGCTTCCGCGATAAGGGACACCGTCTGACGATAGCATTCCTCCGCGGTGTCCGCCCAACATATGAGGCCGTGTCCAGCCAACACGGCTCCCGACATTCCAGGATTATCATGGGCGAGATCACGAATCTGAAGACCGAGCTCGAACCCTGGTCGCCGCCAGGGAACCCAGCCGATCCGCCCTCCCCAAATCTCTTCAACTGCCGACTTTCCGCCGGTGGAGGCTGCTAACGCAATGATCGCATCGGGATGAACATGATCGACGTGCTTGAAGGGCAAATAGCCATGAAGTGGCGTATCGATCGACGCGGCCCGCGGATTCAGGTTGAACGTGCAGTGCGGCAGATAACCGACCATCTCGTCCTCGTTATCGGGGCCGCGATATAGCCGCTCCAAGTCGAGAAGCTTTTCGCAATAGAGCGTCGCGAAGCCGTTGAGCCCGATCGAACCGATGTCGCCGCCCGACCCCTTAACCCACAAGACGTTGACGGGTTCGCCCGCCAGGGGATCGAGCATCTCGATCTTGGCCGATGTGTTGCCGCCACCGAAGTTCGTGATCGTCAGATCGGACCCGAGCAGGTTTGAGCGGTAGAGCAGCAGTTCCTGCTCGCTCAATTCTGCTGTTTCTGTCGCATTCCAGCGGTCCTGTGGAATTGCAAAAGGAGTGGCCGCCTGTTCCCCAGCGACCCTCCCCGCCACGTCATTCATACGATGCTCCCGATCACGATGAGTATGCGAAACGAGTAACAAACAGACTTTGCTTCTGCAATCATTTTCGGTAAGTATCAATCAAAAGCACGCGGAGAGGACATTTGCAACGCGAACTGACAGCCGTGCTGGACATCGGTAAGACATTGTCGAAGCTCAGCTTGTGGGGAAAAGGCGGCGAGCTCATCGATCGACGGGTGCACAAGAATGCGCCCATCGACGCCGGTCTAGGCTACCGGGCGCTCGACACCTCCGGAACCCAGACCTGGATGATCTCCGCGCTGGCCGATTTCGCGCAACAAGGTCTTGTGACCGCGATCGTTCCGGTCGCCCATGGTGCTGCGGCAGCGGTTCTGCGTGACGGTATGCTCGCCGCACCGCCAATCGATTACGAGACCCAGCCCTGCGATCGCATCGTCGAGACGTACCGCGAGCAACGGGACGAGTTCGCCATCACGGGCTCCCCGCTTTTGCCCGTGGCGCTCAACCTTGGCCTGCAGCTTCACCTGCTCGAAGACCTAAGCCCAAATCTTCTCGACTCTTCCGCGCAAATCGTGACCTATCCGCAATACTGGGCGTGGTTTCTCAGCGGAGTTGCGGCAACCGAGGTCACGAGTCTCGGCTGCCATAGCGACCTGTGGCAACCGAGCGTTGGCAAGCCCTCGCCTTTGGCGCATGCACGCGGATGGGCGCGGCGTCTTGCGCCGCTTCGCCCGGCAGGCGCAGTGTTGGGGGTGATCAGGCCGGAACTCGCCGAGGCTACGGGGCTGCCCCGCAACCTTCGCATCTTCTGCGGCCTTCACGATTCCAACGCCGCGTTGCTCGCCGCACGCGGCTTTCCCGGTGTCGAGGGGCACGAAACTACGCTGTTGTCGACCGGCACCTGGTTCGTTGCCATGCGAACTCCTGCTTTAAACGTCGACATGCCGATCGCAGCGCTCGATGAGCATCGGGATTGCCTGGTCAACGTCGATGCCGAGGGACGCCCGATCCCCTCGGCACGATTCATGGGTGGGAGGGAGATCGAACTGCTGACCGGCCTGGATTCGCGCCGCATCGATATCCGGCGCGATCAGCCCATGATTATGCGCGCGGCGACGGACGTCATCAAGCGCCGAGCGATGGTGATGCCGTGTCTCGTCGAGGGCAGCGGTCCCTATCCCGATGCGGGCGGGGGCTGGCAGGACCAACCGGTTGATGCAATAGAACAGCGGGCGGCGGTGGCGCTCTATGCCGCGTTGATGTCGGATACGATCCTCAATCTTGCCGGCGCTCGAAGGAAGATCCTCGTCGAAGGCAGATTTGCCGATTCCGAGCTGTTCGTCGGCGCCCTGGCAGCGTTGCGGCCGCAGGATGCTGTATATCTCTCGCACGCGCATAACGATGTGTCGTTTGGAGCCTTGCGCCTTGTTCACCCGGATTTGCGGCCGGATGGCGACCTGAAGCGCGTCCGGGCGATCGACAGCGATGTTAGCGGCTACGCGGCGCAATGGCACTGCGCGATCAGCCACAAGGCGCGCGCGGCATGATCGTCGCGTCGACGGAGGATTTCCGAGAGGCCGCGCGCCGCCGTCTTCCCCATTTCCTGTTCGAATATATCGACGGGGGCGCCTATGCGGAACGCACGCTTCGCAGAAATCGCAGCGACCTGTCTGATATCGACCTCCGACAGCGGGTGCTCCGAGATGTTTCGACGATCGACACCTCGACGCAGTTGCTCGGTACGCGAACGACTTTACCGATCGCGTTGGGTCCCGTCGGACTGGCTGGGATGAACGCCAGACGTGGCGAAGTGCAGGCGGCACGGTCAGCGCGCAATGCGGGAATTCCGTTTACACTATCGACGGTGTCAGTCTGCACGATCGAAGAAGTAGCCGAGCGTGCAGGTCCCGGTTTCTGGTTCCAACTTTATGTGATCCGAGATCGCGGATTTCTACGATCTCTACTAGACCGAGCCTGGTCTGCCGGGTGTCGCATCCTGATTCTCACCGTCGACATGCCGGTGCCCGGTGCTCGATACCGAGACAAGCGTTCGGGGCTGAGCGGCGCAACGAGCGCTCGCGCCGCGCTGCGCCGTTTCGCGCAAGCAGCGATGCGTCCGGCCTGGGCGTATGACGTCGGACTGCGGGGGCGGCCTCACCACTTGGGCAATGTTGCGAGTGTGCTGGGTGACGATTCCGGGCTTGAGGATTTCCTCGCGTGGATGAGCGATAATTTTGATCCAAGCGTGACCTGGAGCGATCTGGAGCGGTTGCGCGCGATTTGGGGTGGGAAGCTGATCATCAAGGGCATTCTCGATCTCGAAGATGCTCGACAGGCGTCAGCGATCGGAGCCGATGCGATCATCGTGTCCAACCATGGAGGTCGGCAGCTGGACGGCGTGCCTTCAACCGCGCGAGCACTCCCGCAGATCGCCGAATCCATAGGGGACCGGCTAACCGTCCTCGCAGACGGCGGCGTCCGGTCGGGGCTGGACGTGCTGCGTATGCTGGGTCTCGGAGCGAGGGGCGTATTGCTAGGACGCGCCTGGGCCTACGCTCTTGGAGCAGGGGGCGAGACCGGCGTCACGAAGCTGCTCACACTGATCGAAGCCGAGCTGCGGGCCGCGATGTCGCTCACCGGCGTCACCTCGATCGACCAGATCGATCGATCCATCCTTACCAATTCAGTTCCTCTTCCCGCGAAGGAGTGAAGCGATGATCGCCAACCCTCTGCTCGGCGTTTTTTTCCACTGGCTCGGTGGCTTGGCGTCCGCCAGCTTCTATGTGCCCTATCGCGGCATCCGCCGCTGGTCGTGGGAGATTTTCTGGCTCACGGGCGGTATTTTCTCTTGGCTGCTGGCGCCGTGGTTCTTCGCCGCGATCCAGACCAGCGATCTTCGCGGCGTGCTGTCTGCGACACCTGCGTCCACCGCGTTCTGGTGCGTCTTCTTCGGCTTTCTATGGGGGTTCGGGGGCCTGACCTACGGCCTGACGATGCGCTATCTTGGGCTGTCGCTGGGCATGGCGGTGGTCCTTGGGCTGTGCACTGTTTTCGGTACGATCATCCCGCCGCTGTTCCAAGGTGACTTCACAAGCAAGCTTCTCGAGCCGGAATCGGGAAAGGTCATCCTGCTGGGTCTGTTGGTAACGCTGGCCGGGATCGTTGTGGTGGCCATTGCGGGGGCGCGCAAGAACCGCCTTCTTAGCGACGCAGAGAAGGCGCAGACCATTGCGGAGTTCGATTTCGGCCGCGGCATGCTGGTTGCGGTCTTTTCGGGCATCATGTCGGCCTGTTTCGCGTTCGGTCTGGCAGCCGGCGATCCGATAAAGGACCTTTCGGCAGCCGCAGGGACAGGTGTGCTATGGACCGGGCTGCCGGTCCTTTGCCTCGTGATGTTCGGCGGCCTGATCACGAATTCGCTGTGGTGCACCTACCTCATCATTCGCAATGGCAGCGCTGCGCAGTGGATCGGTACACCAGCCCCCTCGTCACAACCCTCAGCAGAGCCGGCCCCGATCGAGGAACGCGCCGCGCCATTCGAACCCGTCGCCGATCCGGGCGATAGTGGCAAAACGAGGGCACCGCTGTTGCGGAATTACCTGCTGTGCGCACTCGCGGGGACGGCTTGGTATTTCCAGTTCTTCTTCTACACCATGGGCGAAAGCCAAATGGGCGAGCTCGGCTTCTCGAGCTGGACGATCCATATGGCCTCCATCATCATCTTCGGCACCTTATGGGGGTTCGCCTTCCGTGAATGGCGCGGTGCGCCGCGCTCGATCAAGGCGCTGGTATGGGGTGGCGTCGCGCTCCTCGTCCTTGCCACAGTGATTATCGGTTACGGCAATCAACTCGCTTTGGACAAAGCATGAGACCGATCGCGCAGACGGTGGTCGTCATGGCTTCTCGGCGTAATACCCCGCCACAACATCTCGTTATCTTTGGAGAGTAAGCGATGTCCGATTCTTTCGGCATAAGCCGTCGCATTCTGCTGCAGACCAGCGGGAGCGCCATGGGCCTGCTCGCGGTTTCCAGAGCCCATGCGAGCATGTCACTGCGAACGGGCCGAAAGGTCGTCGATCTGCGCGTCGACGCCGTCAACGATCCGATGGGTGTGGATAGCGATCGGCCACGCCTGAGCTGGCGAACCGAAACGGTCGACCCGCAATCGCATCAGACCGCCTATCGCATTCTGGTCGCCAGCGTGGCGGAAAGGCTTGCGGCAGGCGAGCCCGATATTTGGGACAGTGGCCGGGTCGAGAGCGCGAACAGCCTCGACGTCGCCTATGAAGGCCCTCCCTTGCAATCTCGGCAGCGCGCGCATTGGCAGGTGGTTACGTGGGATGGCCGCGGGGAGCAGACGACCAGCGACCCAGCAAGTTGGGAAACGGGACTGATCGATCGCGCGGACTGGAAGGGCGATTGGCTCGCGGCCGAATCTACCGAGATTGCAGGCGATCGCGCAGCAGGTCTTCACTGGGTCTGGAGTTCGTACCACAAAACGGAGGAGACTCAGCTTTTCCGCTACCGGATCGAGCTCGACGCGGCGCCCGAAGAGGCCGTGCTCCAGGTGGTCGCCCGCGATTCGCTCGACGGTGTGTGGCTGGACGGGCGTCCCGTCGAACGAACGCTGTTTCGACCCGGTGTCGTGAATAATGCGCGGATGGAGACGGTCGCCGTCCCGTTGCACCATGGCACGAACGTCTTGACGGTGGCGGCGACCTACCACCCCGAACGCGGACCTGTATCGCCCAGCGGCGGCATGGCTGCGGTGCTGCGCGTGCGTTATGCGGACGGTCGCGTCGAGCGCTACACGACGGAGCAAGGCTGGGACGTCGCGACCGCCTCGTCACCCAGTTCGGGTGATGCGCAGTGGCGCCCAGCCATCGTTGCTATCAGCAAACCACGTTTCGATCCCTGGCCCGCAGGCCCGGCGATGCTGCTGCGCCGACAATTCACGGTCCGTGGCAAGGTGGCGCGTGCACGGCTCTATGCGACCGCGCTCGGCGGCTATTACGCGCATCTCAATGGCGCGCGCGTGAGCGATGCGATGCTCACGCCCGAAAGCACCGACTTCAGCAAGCGCGTTCTTTATCGGATCTTTGACGTGACGCCGCAGATGCGGATCGGCTCTAACATGCTCGGCGCGATCGTGGGCGATGGATGGTATGGAAGCACCGGTCTATTTGGCGGCCGCTACGATTTCGGCCCCGCGCCCTGCCGCTTCATCGCACAGCTGGAAATCGACTATGTCGATGGCAGCCGCGATGTGATCGCAACGGGTTCGGACTGGGAAACCACGCCGTCGCCGATCCTCTCCTCTGAAATCTACGACGGGGAGGTGTATGACGCGCGGCAAGAACGCGATGGCTGGGACGAACCCGATGGATCGCGGGACGGCTGGCGGCAGGCGACGATCGCACCACCAACGTCCGCAAGGCTGGTCGCCCAGATCGATGCCCCGATCCGCATCACGCGCACGCTCAAACCCGTGGCGATCCGTAAGCTGGCGCCGGGCAAACACGTCGTCGATTTTGGCCAGAACTTCGCAGGCTGGTGCCGCCTCATGGCGCAGGCTCCGGCGGGCCGCACGATCACGATGCGCTTCGCCGAGATCCTGAAATCCTCGGGTGAGGTCGATCAATCGAATCTCCGATCGGCGATGGCGCGCGACCGTTACACGTTTCGCGGGAACGGGGTGGAGCGCTATCGTCCGCATTTCACATATCACGGATTTCGATACGTCCAGATCGAAGGCTGGGAAGGCGATCTTCCCGAGGACATCGTGTTTGGTGAGGTCATCCACAGCGATCTCGGTGGAACCGGTACTTTCACGATCAGCGACCCGCTGGTTCAGAAACTCTGGCAAAACACGCTGTGGAGCCAACGCTCAAATTTCGTCGGCATCCCGACCGACTGTCCTCAGCGCGACGAACGGCTCGGCTGGATGGGCGACGCCCAGGTATTTTGGGACGCAGCCACCTTCAACATGGATGTGGACGCGTTCACGCGTCGGTTCATGGGCGACGTTCGCGACGCGCAGGCGCCGTCGGGTGCATTTGCGGAATACAACCCGCAAAGCGAGCACGCGAACATGAAGGGCGCGCCCGGTTGGGCCGATGCCGGCATCTTGCTCCCGTGGACGGTCTGGTGGCGTTATGGCGATACCGGCATCGTCGACGAGAACTGGTCGGCAATGGCCGACTATGCCGAGCACGTCTTCAGCGAGAATCGCGACCTCATCTGGCGCAACGCCCGCGGCACCGACTACGGAGACTGGCTCGCGCTTGACGCCAAGCAGCCGGGCGACCCGACCACTCCCAAGGACCTGGTCGCCACGGCAATGTGGGCGCATGTCACCGACAAGCTTGCCCAAATGGCGCAAGCGACCGGCCGCACCGAGGCCGCGAAAATCTATCGCAAGCGGCGCGACGGTATCGGTGCGGCTTTCGCCCGGGAGTTCATCCGAGCCGATGGGTCGATCGGGAACGGGAGCCAGACCGGTTACATTCTCGCGCTGAGATACGGAATCGTTCCCGACAATGTTCGGCGGGCGGCCGGCGACAAGCTGGTCGCCGATATCCGCCGCCGCGGAACCCTCCTCTCTACCGGCTTCCTCGGCACGCCGAACGCGCTTGATGTGCTGCTCGACCTTGGCGAGCGGGAGATCGTGTACGCCCTGCTGCAACGCACCGAGTTTCCGTCCTGGGGGTATATGGTAGCGAAGGGCGCGACCACGATTTGGGAGCGCTGGAACGGAGATGTCGGCGACGTGTCGATGAACTCCTACAATCATTACGCGCTAGGCGCCGTGATCGGCTTTCTCTACAGACGCATTGCCGGCATCGACACCGCCGAACCCGGTTTTCGAGCCATCAGGCTGGCGCCCGAGACCCGGCTTGGCTTCGCCTCAGCGGCCGCGGATTTCGATAGTCCGATGGGCAGGGTTGCCACACGCTGGCAGCGCACGCCCGAGCTGCTCTCGCTCCGCGCTTCGGTCCCACCCAACACCACGGCGTCGCTCACGCTGCCCATGCTCGCGAACGAACGGGTGACGATCGCGGCCGAACAGGGCCGGGAGGTGCCACAATCGGTCCGAGACGACACGGTCACGCTCGATCTCGCGCCGGGCGACTATTTCGTTCGGATCGCCAAGCTGTGAACGCAGACGATTGATGCACTCCCAGCCGCTTCGGCGCCGCCTCGTCGTCGGCAACTGGAAAATGAACGGATCCAGGGCACAGTTGAAGGAACTTGCCGATCTGGGCGAGATCGTGCGGCTGGCGCGCGAGACGAACGATATTGAGGTCGGATTGGCGCTTCCCGCTACACTGATCGCGGAGGCGGCGCTGCCCTGCATTAGCATCGGTGCGCAGGACGTTCATGCTGCCGACGAAGGTGCGTTCACCGGCGATATTTCGGCGTCGATGCTGGCGGAGGCTGGCGCGCAGTGGGCCATCGTCGGGCACAGCGAACGACGGAGCGGCCACGCAGAACGGGACGAGGAGGTGCTCGCGAAGCTGAAGGCCCTTTCGCGCGCTAAGATGGGTGCGATTCTCTGTGTCGGCGAATCCGGCGGGATACGAGAGGCCGGCCAAGCGGAAGGATACGTTGCGGCGCAGGTACGCCGTTCGCTCCCGCGACAGTTTGATCCTCATCAGCTCGCCATTGCGTACGAGCCGGTCTGGGCCATTGGGAGCGAGCGAAGCGCCTCACTTGGAGACATCACCGCCATGCGCCAAGTGATCCGATGCGCGTTGACGAGGCAGCTCGGCCGCGCAGGAGAAGCTGTGCGCATTCTGTACGGGGGCTCAGTCGATCATCGGAATATCGGGCCAATTATGATGGCAACTGGCGTTGATGGCGTCTTGGCCGGCCGTGCAAGCCTCCATCGAACTGGCTTCCGTCAAATGATCGAGGCCGCAACGGACGCCTGTCGCAATCCGTGAAATTCGCAGCGGCCATGACGCGTAAAAGAAGCGCGTCGTGCGCATCCCCGGACGATGACGAAGCTGATCGTTGTCCTTCACAAAAAATGCCGGCGGGAAATAGCCGCCGGCTCGAAGGTAAAGCGTGAGCGCTCTTTAAGGAGTGATCGCGGAAAAGGACGCCCGAACGTTGCCGCTGTTAGGAATAGCTTCGTTCTTGTCGCTGCCATCGGCACGTACAAGGCCGCCGACATATGGATATACGTTCTGCCACATGCCCCACATCAGGTAATCGACGTAAGGCTTGTGCGACCCGTTGGGTCCGTATGCCGTTTGCAGATAGGTGTTCAAATTGGCTTCCGAGGTTTGCGCACAGAAGTAATTGGGACAACCCACCGCCGACACGCGGTCATATCCTGACTGGTTGCCGTAATAGGAATGCTGAAAATACTCGGTAAGCGCCACATGCCAGCGGTCGGTGTCGCTCGGATAGAGATCGCGTAGCAACTCGAGCAGCGAATCGAGATTGGCCAGACTCACGGCCCCCGCGGGTGGCGTCATCAAAGGATTGTCATAGATGCGCGGTGGATAAGGATGCAAGGCGATCGCATCGAAATTGATCGCAAGATCGTGCATTTCCTGGACGAAGTCCAAAGGGCTGATCCATGCGGCTTGAGAATTCCCGTTATTCGTATTGTCTCGCCAGTCAGCGTAGCTTGTCGAAATTCGCAGCCCCGCCGCTCCTTGGTAATTGACTCGATCATAGGACGTAAAGGCGCCCGCCAGCACGCGCGTATTACTTACATGATGCACGTTGGTGTAGGCTTGGTTCATGATCCCACCATAATAGGAAACGGGATCTAGATTTGAGGTGTTGCAGGACGTGTTATGCCACCAGCTCGGCGAGTTCACCTCGTTGTAGACAACCCAATCCCTTACAAAGCCAAGCTGCTCGCCTGAGCTGTTGGTATGCTGCCCATTATAACGCTCAGACATGGCATACATGAAATCGCCATAGTCCGCCGCATCCTGGGGAGGGTAGTATGGCTGCTGTGCCGGATCGGTCGGATCGCCAGAGCAGGCTGCCCACGACGGCGTGCCGAACGTGATGACCATAAGGGTGACGCCATTGCCATGCTGACGAATGTAGCTCGATATTTTGTCCAACTGCGCAACAGCCGGACTTGCCGCGTAAACGGGATCGTTCCAGGACGTCGGGTTACTGGGCTCAGTTGAGCCACATCCTGCACACGTCTGCGTGGCGGCAAACCACGGGAGGTTTACGCCGACGGTGCCCGCTCCCGTGTTCAACACCGCCTGCAGATTGGCAAAATTGTTGCTGATGAAATAATTGATGTCACCTGCAAGGGTGACGCCCTTCCGCTGCACCGGCTGCGCATTCGACGGAGTAGCCCCGAGAATTATGAACACGGCGGCGGCAACAGCGACGGCCAAACGGCCCAGCATCATTTTAGATGATTGCATGACTTCCCTCCTTTCGCCGAGTGCGACTCGATCGATGACATAAATTGCGCATTCGACGCGGAGATAATGATTGAAAATGCTTCTTATTGCAATCATGAGTGATTGAAGATAATTTCTTACGCTCGTTCTGCGCACGGAGATCGGCATGCGGAGCACCAAGATTGCGATTGGCATCGGCGCTATCGGATTGATCGCCCTCTGCGTCGCTCTGTTCACCAGCGCTCCGCCCGATCACGACGCGCCAGGCGTCGTCATCGTGCCTGCTGATCGGCCCACACGCGTGGTGGACACGAGCGCTGAACCCTCAATGCCAGTTGATTCGGTGGAAACAGGCCATGTTGAACATCCTGTTCTCGTCACGACCGGCACGAGGGACGCTCAGGTCCAGGGAGTATCCGCGAGTTCGCTTCGTGCCCAAACTATGGCCGCACCGAAACCCTAGCCCTCCATTCTGCGTCGACGAACAACCGCGCGCCTGAGAATCGCAGAGCTCGATCTTGTCCATTCCGAGGCTGAGCTGGACCGACTTTCCCGATCCCCCATCAACTTGCGACTTTATGTCACGAGAATGGGCCGTGTGGATAATGCCTTACACTTCTCGTTCGCAACAAAGCGAAGCGGCGTTTATCGGGAGCCGCGATTGATAACTCGAACGGCCGATTTGGGCGCGCAGCGGAATGGACGGCGACCCTCCCGCTATTTTCGATAATCGGCCATGAGAGATCGGCTGTCATTCGTTCGTCACCGCAGATCATGTGGAGCCGCATCAGTATTCCGGCTGGGCGAAGTTTAATTCCGCATTTCGCCTAGAAACTTGCGTCTTATTGGCTTCCTCGCTCGTTGAGCCAGCCTAACCTGGGGAAGCCCGTGTGCCATGTACTGATCATTGAAGATGAAGCGCTGATCGCGCTCGATCTCGAAGACCTGTTGACCGTCAATGGCGCGCTTTCGTTCAGCTTGGCAGAATCGCAATGCGACGCCGTCACAGCGGCGTTCGACAGGCGTCCGGATTTCATTGTTTCGGACGTTTCCCTGATCGAAGGAAGCGGGCCGCTAGCGGTTCAGGAAATCCATGCCAGGTTTGGACCGATCCCCGTCATCTTCGTGACCGCGACGCCGGAGGCATGCTTGCCATGTGCCCCGCCGGGGCGGGTTTTTCGCAAACCGCTCGACCGGCCAGCCATCGGCTCCGCATTCCGGGAAATGGCGTTCGACGCCTAATCTCCCGCAGTGTCGGTATCGACTAATGGCATCACGAAAACGAACCGGGTTTCCCGGTCGTTCGATTCCACAGCCAGTTCGCCGCCGTGCGCCTTGGCGATCTCCGATGCGATATGCAGCCCTAATCCCAGCCCCATCTGGTTCGGTCTGAGTTCGCCGCGAAAGAACGGCTGGAATAGCCGCTCCATGATAGCGGGAGCGATCGGAGCACCGCCGTTGGCACCGACAGCGTGAAAAATCCATCTCTCGTCTCGCCGCGCACGCTGATCGGCTCGTCTTCGGCTCCATGAGTGACCGCGTTGCCTAGAAGGTTGGATAACATCTGGCCAATCCGTGTGCGATCGCAGTCGACCGGTTCTGCAATGGCGAAACTGGTACGGATATCGCGTGCGGGTGAAATCGACGCGATTTCGGCCGCGACCTGCTGAAGGACCGGCGTAAGCGGCGCCAGCGCGTCGCGGCGCAGGCCGATCCCGCCGCCCAGCCGTGCGCGCGCAAAGTCCATGACATTGTCGATAAGCTCAGACGCGCGCGCGATGCTGCCCTGCATCAGGGCAAGCACACGCTCTCCCTTCGGGCTGACCGCCTCGCGATCGCTCAGCAACCTGACGCCGCTGCTGATCGACGCCAGCGGGTTGCGCAGATCGTGACCGAGCACGGCGATGAACTGCTCGCGAAGCTGCGCTGCCTCGCGCTCCTTGACGGCGGCTTGTTCATTTGCCTCGTTCGTATCGACGAGCGCACGTTCGTAACGCCTGCGTTCGACCGCATTGAAGATCGCAAGACGCGTGAACAGCAGTTGGCCTCCCTCGTTCCGGCGCTCCGCGGCGTTCACCAGGCATTGCACGCTCGATCCGTCGGCCGAGCGGAAATTCATCGCGACCTCATCGACGAACCCCTGCATCCGTAGTAGCGGCGAGATGTTGGTCTCATAAAAGATGCGTCCGGCGACGGTCAGCAGATCGTGGATCGGCCGTCCGATCAATTCGGTTCGGTCGTATCCGGTCCAGGTAGCGATCCGTTCATTGGCGAGGACCACGTGGCCTTCCGGGTACAACGAAAGATAGCCGCAGGGCGCGCTCTCGAAGAGATTCTCGAAGTCGTCGGCATGCACGATCGGCGCAGTCTTCCCGATATCAGACAAAGGCGCGGATCGCTGCGATGACCTCTTCCGGCGCGCTGAGGTTCGGACAATGCCCGGTCGCGTTCAGCAGCACCATTTCGCTGCCGGGAATATGGTCACGGACGTAGTTGCCCACATAGGGAGGGGCGATCGCGTCCTCGCGGCACTGCAGGATGAGTGTGCGGGTCGTCACTTTGGGCAGATCCGCGCGGTTATCCGACGTGAAGGTAACGCGCGCGAACTCCTTGGCGATCGCCGGATCGGTCCGACAGAAGCTGTTGGTCAGCTGCTCGCCCAATTCCGGCCGATCGGGATTGCCCATGATCACCGGCGCCATCATCGCCGACCAGCCTAGGTGATTGTCCGCCAAGGAGTCGAGCAATTCGGCGATGTCCGCTGCCGCAAATCCTCCCCGATAATCGCCATCGTCGATATAGCGCGGCGATGGTCCGACCATAACGAGCGCGGAAAAGAGTGACGGATCCTTCAGCGAGGCAAGCACGCCAACCATCGCGCTGACCGAATGGCCGACGAAGATCACGTTCTTCCGGCCGAGGTCCCGCACGATCTCGACCAGATCGTCCGCATAACCCTGGAGCTGGCTATATTTCGCGCTGCTGTAGGCGGACAGATCGGAGCCCCCCGCCCCGACCTGGTCGAACAGGACCGTCGTGAAATCGCCCTCGAAAGCCGATGCTACCGGCTGCCACATGTTCTGGTCACAGCCAAAGCCGTGGGCGAAGATCATCGCGCGCTCACCATCGCCCGAGAGCCTTACGTTATTCCGCTGAAAAACAGACACCTGAACACCTCCGACGCCGGCTGCATAGCAAGGCATCAACGCCATGGACATCAAATTGAGAAGCTGACCAGTCCGCAGCTTTCAGGACGCACGCACCGATGGCTAGGTGGCAGGAACCGAGCGCACAACTGTCATTGCGTCAGCATTCGCGACGGTGTTCTCCCATCTGCCGTTGGGTTCGAAAGCCGTTTCGGCGACGCTTGCCGGATGGTCGCTGTGACACTCCTACAATGCAGATCCAATGACCCCAAGAAGGTCCGCTCTGTCCCCACGAGGTTACTGCCGCTGACTTCCGGATTCTGAGAACTTATTCCCGATCGGGAAGAAATAATGGCCTGAATAGCTGCGCCGGTCCGCAGCTTCCCGATCGGGAAATCGGATTCAACAGCTGCCCAAGCGCTCACTTGGCCGCAGCAACACGCAACTCATCAAGATAATCGGGCCAGTGCTGCATCATCCGAACGCGTTCCTCCCAATACTCGCCACGAGCATAGATGCCGCGAACCTGGTTCGGATCCATATGCGCGAGCTGTGGCGCTCGATCGCATCGGGATTCCACACGCCCATCTCGTTGAGCAATGTCGCCGCCATTGCCCTAAATCCATGCGCCGTCATCTCGTCGCCGGTATAGCCGAGCCGTCATAGGGCCTGGCTGACCCCGTTTCCCACATGGGGAGCCTCGGCTTCTCGATGCAGGGAAACAGATGTTGGCGATGACCGGAAATCTCGCGGAGTTCCTCCGGGTCGATCCGGGGCCAGCGCAAGCACCAGCAGAATGTTGGTGCTGTGTATGGCCCTGAGTGGATTTCCCCGGACGTTAGCCGGCGATCCTCGGTCGGAAAATGCTGTGAAACCAGCCGCTTGCTGGACGCCTCTGGACGTTTCCGGAGGGGTACAATGGTGCCCAGAAGAGGACTCGAACCTCCACGCCCTTGCGAGCGCCAGCACCTGAAGCTGGTGCGTCTACCAATTCCGCCATCTGGGCACGGGGTAGGCGGCGCGCTCTAGGGGAGCGGCGCGGCGCTTGTCAACTGGCCGCCCGCTGGGGCAAGGGGGCGCCACGAACGAACGAGGCGGACATGGTCAAGGACAAGCTGGTTACGCTCATCGGCGGCGGAGGGTTTGCCGGCCGCTACGTCGCGCAGGCGCTGCTCAAGGCGGGCGCGCGCGTGCGGATCGCACAGCGTGATCCGCGCCGGGCGTGGTTCCTGAAGCCGCTCGGCGGGCTCGGCCAGACGCAGTTTGTCGCCGCCGACGTGCGCAAGCCCGAGACGATCGCGCGCGCGGTGACGGGTGCGGATGCCGTGGTCAATCTGGTCGGCATCCTCGCGGGCGATTTCCACGCCATCCATGTCGATGGCGCGCAGAATGTCGCCGAAGCAAGCGCCGCGGCGGGCGCGGGGGCGCTGGTGCACCTTTCGGCGATCGGCGCCGATCCCGAATCGGCATCGGGTTATGGCCGGTCGAAGGGACTGGGCGAGAATGCGGTGCGCGAGGCGTTTCCCACCGCCACGATCCTGCGCCCGTCGATCATGTTCGGGCGCGAGGACCGGTTCGTGAACCGGTTTGCGGAGATGATCGCGCGCGCGCCGATCGTTCCGGTTCTGCGGCCCGACGTGCGGTTCCAGCCGGTCTGGGTCGCGGACGTGGCGCGGGCGGTGGTGGCCGCGCTCGACGCGCAGGGCAGCGTCGCCGGACGAACGCTCGAGCTCGGCGGGCCGGACATCCTGTCGATGCGCGACCTGCTGCACTGGATCGCGACCGCGATCGGCCGCCACCCGGCCTTTGTCGAGCTTCCCGATTCGGTCGGCGCGATGATCGCGCGGATGCCGGGGACGCCGATCAGCCGGGACCAGTGGCTGATGCTCCAGCGCGACAATGTCGCAAGCGCCGGCGCGGACGGCGGCTTCGGCGCCTTCGCGATCACGCCGACCCCGCTTGCGACCGCCGCGCCGGGGTGGCTGGTCCAGTATCGCCGCCACGGCCGCTTTGGCGACAAGATCGCGGTCTGAAGTCCTTCGCGTCCGCACCTGCGCGGCCGCGTCAGCCAAGGGGCATAAGCCTTGAGCGACCTCCTCATCGTCATCCTCCTCGGCATCGTCGAGGGGCTCACCGAATTCCTGCCCGTCTCCTCGACGGGGCATTTGATCCTCGCCGGCGAGTTGCTCGGCTTCAAAGGCGACGTATCGACGACCTTCGACATCGTCATCCAACTGGGCGCGATCCTGGCGGTGATCGTCCTCTATTGGCAGCGCTTCTGGCAGGTGGCGCTGGGCCTGCTCGGCTGGCAGCAGGGCGCGGTCGCCTTCACGCGCAATATCCTGCTCGGCTTTCTGCCCTCCGCGGTGATCGGGCTGCTCGTCTACAAGATGGTGAAGGCGATGCTCGAGCAGCCGATCATCGTCGCAGTGTCGCTGATCGTGGGGGGCATCGCGATCCTCGTGATCGAGCGGCTGGTGACGCGCACCCCGGTCGACAGCGTCGAGGCGATGCCGGCGGGGACCGCGCTCGGCATCGGCGTCGTCCAATGCCTGTCGATGATCCCGGGCGTCAGCCGCTCGGGCGCGACGATCATGGGCGCCTTGAGCCTCGGCGTCGAACGCAAGACGGCGGCGGAGTTCAGCTTCTTCCTCGCGGTGCCGACGATGCTCGCCGCCTCGGGCTACGACCTGCTCAAGAGCCACGAGGCGCTGACGGGGAGCGACTGGATTGCGATCGCCATCGGCTTCGTCGTGTCGTTCGTCGTCGCGCTGCTGGTGATCCGCTGGTTCGTCGGCGTCGTCGCGCGGCACGGCTTCGCACCGTTCGCATGGTACCGAATCGTGGCTGGAAGCGCCGCGCTTGTATGGCTTCTGGCACGATGATACCGATACGGCCATATTTTGGTGCGTGGCGGCACAAGAATATGACAGCGGCGGCACTTTGAGCCTGAAATAGAGACAGAAATACTGTCCTTATCGTCGGTTTTTGCGTGACTCACGGTCTCGCCGAGGGGTAGAGCGCCCGTATCGATGGTGATGCGAGGGTGCGATGGCGCGCGACGTGATGCTCAAATTCGTGGACCGGGAGCAGGCCTATCCAGCCAAGCGCTCGGCCGAGGAGCGCGCGCACGATTTTCGCGAGATCGCCGAACGCTACGATCCGACCACCGGCGAGAAGCAGGCCGGGCGCTGCTCGCAATGCGGCGTGCCCTATTGCACGGTCCATTGTCCGCTGCACAACCACATTCCCGATTGGCTGCGCCTCACCGCCGAGGGGCGGCTGCGCGAGGCCTACGAGCTGTCGAACGCTACCTCGGCGATGCCTGAAATCTGCGGCCGCATCTGCCCGCAGGATCGGCTGTGCGAGGGCAATTGCGTCACCGAATTCTCCGGCCACGGCGCGATCACGATCGGCTCGGTCGAGAAGTTCATCACCGACACCGCGTGGGACGAAGGCTGGGTCGACCCGGTCCATGTCGGGCGCGCACGCGGTCAATCGATCGGGATTGTCGGCGCGGGACCGGCGGGGCTGTCGGCGGCCGATTACATGCGCACGCTCGGCTACGAGGTCCATGTCTATGATCGGCACGACCGCGCGGGCGGGCTACTCACCTACGGCATTCCGGGCTTCAAGCTCGAGAAGCACGTCGTCACGCGGCGAGTCGATCGGCTGAAGGCGGGCGGCGTCGTTTTCCACCAGGGCTTCGAGGTCGGCCGCGAAGCGACGCTCGATCAATTGCGCCGGCGGCACGACGCGATCCTGATCGCGACCGGCGTCTATAAGCCGCGCGCGATCCGGGCGCCCGGCGTCGGCAGCGACGGCGTGGTCGAGGCGCTCGACTATCTCACCGCATCGAACCGCAAGGGTTTCGGCGACATTGTGCCCGCCTTCGACGATGGGCAGCTCGACGCGGCCGGGAAAAAGGTCGTGGTGATCGGCGGCGGCGACACCGCGATGGATTGCGTCCGCACCGCCGTCCGCCAGGGCGCCGCCTCGGTCAAATGCCTCTACCGGCGCGACCGAGCGAACATGCCCGGCTCGCAGCGCGAGGTCGCCAATGCCGAGGAGGAAGGTGTCGAGTTCGTCTGGTTGTCGGGCCCGCAGGCGTTCGATGCGGCGGAGCGTGTCGCCGGCGTGCGCGCGCAGCGGATGCGGCTCGGCCAACCCGATGCGAGCGGCCGCCGCGCGCCCGAGCCCGACCCGGGCAACGAGTTCGTCGAGCCGGCCGATCTCGTCATCAAGGCGCTCGGCTTCGACGCCGAGGATCTGCCCGCTTTGTTCGACGCGCCCGAGCTCGGCGTCACGCGCTGGGGCACGCTCCTGGTCGACCGGCAGATGATGACCAACCTCGACGGCGTCTTTGCCGCCGGCGACATCGTTCGCGGCGCGAGCCTCGTCGTCTGGGCGGTTCGCGACGGCCGCGACGTCAGCGAAACGATGCACCAGTGGTTGAAGGCCGGCGTATCCGCGGAGAGGGAAGCCGCATGACAATGATGTTAGGCTTGGCGTTGGCGGCCGCATTGTTGGGCGGGGCATATGCGCAGGAGTCCGCGACGCCGGTCCCGACGACCGCATCCCCTTCGACTGATGCGGCGCGACTCGATGCTGCCCGGCGCCTGATCGAGACGATGAACATCGATGGCACGCTCGATCGCATGTTCGTGTCGCTCACGCCACTGTTCGCGGAGAGCGTCATCGGCATGTTGTCGCAAGATCCGCGGATCGAAGCGGCAGTCGATAACCTCATCAACAACGGCGAGGGTGGGCATGATCGTCTCGTCGCGATCCTTTCGCAGGAATTCATGCAGTCGCTCCACAGCCGCTATCCGCAGCTCAAAATGGAGATAGCACGCGAATATGCCGCCGATTTCACAGCGGCCGAGCTCGACGAGATCACCGCATTCTATTCGACCGGGACGGGTGCCAAGGTGCTTCGCCTGATGCCCGAAATACAAGAGAAGATCACCGCTGCGGGCAGGAAGATCGGAGAGAGGGCGGGTCAGGAAGCCGGCGCCCGTGCATTCGATCGCGCCGCTCGCGAGATGCTCAACAAGACGGACGGGCACGCGACATGAAAATTTCGCATGACCGGCCCGTCGGCCTCGCCCAAGAGGGCATGGTTCGTATCGTATCGAAATCGATGCGTGCGGCGTCGGCCTTGCGGCGGCGGCGGCTGCGCAACCGACGGGGCGATACGGAACGGGGAATGATCGGCGCGCGCGGGCATCGCGTCGTCGGGGGCAAAGGCGGCTGCCCCTCAAAGGCCGTTATTTGGAGGGGGAACACATGCATATTTCAGGTTCGATGATCGTGGCGGCGGCGCTCCTGGCGGCGCCCATGTCGGCCGCGGATGCCCGGCCGCTCGCCGCGGCGACATCCAATCCGACGACCGACCAGCTCGTCGCGCTGTTCACGCGCGAGGGGCACATCGCACAGCTCCAGACGGCGTTCGTCGGGTTGTTCCTGGGCGAGATGAAGAGCGATCCCGAATTTGCGGAGCTCGAAGTCGCGCATCCAGGCATGATCGGCTCGCTCACAAAGGCGCTGGACAAGGTGTTGGGGCCGGCACTGCGCACGCACCTTCCCGCGCTGCGCAGCGATCTGGCGGCGACCATTTCGGACGGCCTCACGCCGGCGGAACAGCAGGCGCTGCTCCGCTTCAAGGCGTCGCCCGTGGGCCAGAAGCTCGAAGCGATCGACGATTCGCTCTACGATCAGGACACGGTCGAGGCGCTCGCGGAGCAGAAGAGCGAGCTGACGCAGGCCGACGTCCTCAGCGCCGTCGACCGGAGCGTGGCCGCACAACTCTCGCAGAGCGAGTGGAGCCAGTTCGTCGATTTCTCGGCGACCAGCGCGGGGCGCAAATGGCCGCTGATCTCGCTGCAGCTCACGGGTGTGGCGCTCGAATGGCTCAGCGACGTGGTCGATAGCCAGGATGCGGCGATGGACAAGGCCATGGAAGCGGCGGTGACGCCCTATGTCGCCGCCGATCAGGAAAGCAGCACCGGATGAACGACGCCGACCGCCTCCGCCTTGCCCGCGAGGGCATGTACCGGCCCGATTTCGAGTCCGACGCGTGCGGTGTCGGGCTCGTCGCGGCGACCGACGGGCGCGCGTCGCGGCGGGTGGTCGCCTCGGCGATCGATGCGCTGAAGGCGGTGTGGCATCGCGGCGCGGTCGATGCCGATGGCAAGACCGGTGACGGCGCGGGACTCCATGTCGATCTACCGGTCGGCTTCTTCGACGATGCGATCGCGGCATCGGGGCATAAGGCGCTGCCCAACCGGCTCGCGGTCGGCATGCTCTTCCTGCCGCGCACCGATCTGGGCGCGCAGGAGACGTGCCGCACGATCGTCGAGACCGCGATCATCGAGGCCGGATACACGATCTACGGCTGGCGACAGGTGCCGGTCGACGTCTCGGTGATCGGCACGAAGGCGCAGGCGACGCGGCCCGAGATCGAGCAGATCATGATCGCCGGCCCGCTTCCGCAAGAACAATCGGCCGCCGAGTTCGAGAAGAATCTCTATCTCGTCCGCCGCCGGATCGAAAAGCGCGCGATCGCCGCCCAGGTGCAGGGTTTCTACATCTGCTCGCTGTCGTGCCGTTCGATCGTCTACAAGGGGCTGTTTCTCGCCGAATCGCTGTCGGTCTTCTACCCCGATTTGCAGGACGAGCGTTTCACCAGCCGCGTCGCGATCTTCCACCAGCGTTATTCGACCAACACCTTCCCGCAATGGTGGCTGGCGCAGCCCTTCCGGTGCCTCGCGCACAACGGCGAGATCAACACGATTCGCGGCAACAAGAACTGGATGGCGAGCCACGAGATCAAGATGGCGAGCTTGGCGTTCGGCGACCAGTCGGAGGAGATCAAGCCCGTGATCCCGGCGGGCGCGAGCGACACCGCGGCGCTCGATGCGGTGTTCGAGACGATCTGCCGCGCCGGCCGCGACGCGCCGACCGCCAAGCTGATGCTCGTTCCCGAGGCGTGGAGCGAGCAGGCGGGGACGCCGCCCGAGCATCTCGCGCTCTACCGCTATCTGGCGAGTGTGATGGAGCCGTGGGACGGCCCGGCCGCGCTCGCGATGACCGACGGCCGCTGGGCGGTCGCGGGGATGGACAGGAACGCGCTGCGCCCGCTGCGCTACACGCGCACCGACGACGGGTTGCTGATCGTCGGATCGGAAACGGGCATGGTCGTGGTGCCCGAGACGAGCGTGGTCGAGAAGGGACGGCTCGGCCCCGGCCAGATGATCGCGGTCGACCTCGACGAGGGGCGCGTGCTTCACGATCGCGAGGTCAAGGATCGCATCGCCGCCGAGGCCGATTACGCCGCGATGGTCGCCGGCTTCATGCGGATCGACGATCTTCCCGCCGCCGCGCGCGAGCCCGCCTGCCGCTACGACCGCGCCGAGCTCACCCGACGGCAGGTCGCCGCGGGACAGACGCTGGAGGACATGGAGCTGATCCTCGCGCCCATGGTCGAGCAGGCCAAGGAGGCGATCGGCTCGATGGGCGACGACACGCCGCTCGCGGTGATCTCGGACAAACCTCGCCTCATCAGCCAGTTCTTCCGGCAGAATTTCAGCCAGGTCACCAACCCGCCGATCGACAGCTTGCGCGAACGCCATGTGATGTCCTTGAAGACGCGCTTCGGCAATCTCGCCAACATCCTCGATCCCGCGGGCCAGCAGAGCCGCGTGCTCGTGCTCGATTCGCCCGTGCTCACCTGCGCGGACTGGGATCGGCTCGAGGGCTATTTCGGAAGCGCGGCGGCCGAGATCGACTGCACCTTCGAAACCGGCGGCGGCCCTGATCGCTTGCGTGCCGCCATCCAGCGCATCCGCGAGGAGGCCGAGCAGGCGGTGCGCCAGGGCAAGAGCGAGATCTTCCTCACCGACGAGCACGTCGGGCCGGATCGCGTCGGCATCGCCGGCGTTCTCGCCGCGGCGGCGGTCCACACGCACCTCGTCCGCAAGGGGCTGCGTTCCTATGCCAGCGTCAACGTGCGCACCGCCGAGTGCCTCGACACGCATTATTATGCGGTGCTGATCGGCGTCGGCGCGACGACGGTGAACGCCTATCTTGCCGAAGCGGCCATCCTGGATCGTGCCGCGCGTGGGCTGTTCGGCGATCTCACCGTCGATCAGTGTCTCGCCAACCACCGCAAGGCGGTCGACGAAGGCCTGCTCAAGATCATGTCCAAGATGGGGATCGCGGTGATCTCCAGCTATCGCGGCGGGTATAATTTCGAAGCGGTGGGGTTGAGCCGCGCGCTGGTCAACGACTTCTTCCCCGGCATGCCCGCCAAGATCTCGGGCGAGGGCTATGCCTCGCTCCATCTGAACGCGACGCTGCGCCACGAACAGGCGTTCGACACCGGCGTCGCGACGCTCCCGATCGGCGGCTTTTATCGCCAACGCCATACCGGCGAGACGCATGCCTATTCGGCGCAGCTCATGCACCTGCTGCAGACCGCGGTCGCGACCGACAGCTATTCGACCTATCTGCAATTCGCGCGCGGTGTCGCCGATCTGCCGCCGGTCTATCTGCGCGATCTGCTCCAGTTCAACTTCCCCGACGAAGGCATCGCGGTCGAGCAGGTCGAGCCGATCACCGAAATCCGCAAACGCTTCGTGACGCCCGGGATGAGCCTCGGCGCGCTCAGCCCCGAAGCGCACGAGACGCTGGCGATCGCAATGAACCGGATCGGCGCCAAGGCCGTGTCGGGCGAGGGCGGCGAGGACAAGAGCCGCTACAAGCCCTACGACAATGGCGACAACGCCAATTCGGGCGTCAAGCAGATCGCGTCCGGCCGCTTCGGCGTCACGGCCGAATATCTCAACGCCTGCGACGAGATCGAGATCAAGGTCGCGCAGGGCGCCAAGCCCGGCGAAGGCGGGCAGCTCCCCGGCTTCAAGGTCACCGAGTTCATCGCGAAGTTGCGCCACGCGACTCCGGGCGTCACGCTCATCTCGCCGCCGCCGCACCACGACATCTATTCGATCGAGGACCTCGCGCAGCTCATCTACGACTTGAAGCAGATCAACCCGCGCGCGCGCGTTTGCGTCAAGCTCGTCAGCTCGGCGGGGATCGGCACCGTCGCGGCGGGCGTCGCCAAGGCGCATGCCGACGTGATCCTCGTCGCCGGGCATACCGGCGGCACCGGTGCTTCCCCGCAGACCTCGATCAAATATGCGGGCACGCCGTGGGAGATGGGGCTTTCGGAGGTCAACCAGACGCTCACGCTCAACGGCCTGCGCGGCCGCATCAAGCTGCGCACCGACGGCGGCCTGAAGACGGGGCGCGACATCGTCATCGCCGCAATCCTCGGCGCCGAGGAGTTCGGGATCGGCACATTGAGCCTCGTCGCGATGGGCTGCATCATGGTGCGCCAGTGCCATTCGAACACCTGCCCGGTGGGCGTGTGCACGCAGGACGAGCGGCTGCGCGCCAAGTTCACCGGCTCGCCGGAGAAGGTCATCAACCTGATGACCTTCATCGCCGAGGAAGTGCGCGACATCCTCGCGCGGCTCGGCGTCACCAGCCTCGACGAGGTGATCGGCCGCACCGAATTACTCCGCCAGGTCAGCCGCGGTGCCGAGCATCTCGACGATCTCGACCTGAACCCGATCCTCGCCAAGGTCGATGCCGACGATGCCGAGCGGCGCTTCTCGCTTTCGACCTTCCGCAACGAGGTGCCCGACAGCCTCGACGCGCAGATCATCAAGGATGCGGCGGCGGTCTTCTCGCGCGGCGAGAAGATGCAGCTCACCTATTCGGTCCGCAACACCCACCGCGCGGTGGGCACGCGGCTGTCGAGCGAGATCACGCGCACGATCGGCATGTCGAAGCTCGCCGACGGGCACGTCACCGTCCGCCTGCGCGGCTCGGCTGGGCAATCGCTCGGTGCCTTCCTGTGCAAGGGCATCACGCTCGAAGTGTTCGGCGACGCCAACGATTATGTCGGCAAGGGCCTGTCGGGCGGCATCATCGCGGTGCGCCCGGTGGTGAGCTCGCCGCTCAAGAGCAACGAGAACACGATTATCGGCAACACCGTGCTCTACGGCGCGACCTCGGGCGCGCTCTACGCCGCCGGGCAGGCGGGCGAGCGGTTCGCCGTGCGCAACTCGGGTGCCACCGTGGTGGTCGAGGGCTGCGGCGCCAACGGTTGCGAGTACATGACCGGCGGCGTCGCGGTCGTGCTCGGCGCGGTCGGCGCGAATTTCGGTGCCGGCATGACCGGCGGCATGGCCTTCGTCCACGATGCCGACAACAGTTTCGCACGCCGGGCGAACCCCGACAGCATCGTCTGGCAACGCGTCGCCTCGGCGCATTGGGAAGGCGTTCTCCGCGATCTCGTCGAACGGCATGTGAAAGCGACCGACAGCAAATGGGCGGCGGGCCTGCTCGACGAATGGGATCGCGCGATCGGCCGCTTCTGGCAGGTCGTTCCCAAGGAGATGCTCGCGCGTCTTCCGGAGCCGCTGGAGGACAGCGAGGTGCTGGCGGCGGAATAACTGCCCCTTCCGCTCAGGCGAGCGCTGCCGTAACAGCCTTGCCATGTGGCAGCTCTACCAATTTCCCTTATGCCCCTTCTCGCGCAAGGTTCGGCTCCTGCTCGGCGAAAAGGGAGTGGGTTACGAGCTCGTGCGCGAATCGCCCTGGGCGCGGCGCGACGAGTTCATCGACATGAACCCGGCCGCGCAAACGCCCGTGATGGCGGATCCCGAGCGGAACATCCTGCTCATGGAGTCGATGGCGATCTGCGAGTATTTCGAGGAGACCGTCGACAAGGCGGCGATGATCAGTGGCACCGCCGCCAATCGCGCCGAGATCCGCCGGCTCGTCACCTGGTTCGATACGCATTTCTACGGCGATATCGTTGCGCCGCTGCTCCATGAACGGATGATCAAGCGGCTCGTGCATCGCGCCGCGCCCGACGCCAAGATGCTGCGCGAGGCGATGAAGGCCGCGGTGCGCCACCTCGATTATACCGATTATCTGCTCGATCACCGCAACTGGCTGGGCGGCGCGACGATGACGCTCGCCGATCTCGCCGCGGCAGCGCAGATTTCGGTCGCCGATTATCTGGGCGGGATCGACTGGAAGGGACACGAGCGGACGGCCGCCTGGTATCGCGGGTTCAAGAGCCGGCCAAGCTTCCAGCCCTTGCTCGCCGAGCGGATGGAGGGCATCGGCCCGCCCGCTCATTATGCGGTCCACGATTTCTGATGGTGCCGCCGCAGATCACGATCGACGATTTCCTCGAGGTCGACATTCGCGTCGGCACGATCGTCGCGGCCGAACCATTTCCCGAGGCACGCAAACCCGCGATCAAGCTCGTCATCGATTTCGGACCCGAGATCGGCCGCAAGCGTTCGTCGGCGCAGATCACCGACCATTACACGCCCCGGGCGCTGGTCGGGCGGCAGGTCGCAGCGGTGGTCAATTTCCCGCCGCGCCAGATCGGCCCGATGCGATCAGAGGTGCTGACGCTCGGCTTTCCGGATGGCGGGGGCGGCATCGTGCTGATCGCACCCGAACGAACGGTGCCCGACGGCGGTCGCCTGTTCTGAGCGCCCCGGCGATCGGAACCGCCTCAGCCTTCGAGGCTCTTCGATGCCTGTTCGAACATGTCCTTCGAGATTCCCGGCGCCGCGACGATCCGCTCGAGCTCGCCGCGCATCTGCGCGGCGCGGGCGGGCTCGAAACGCCGCCAACGGCCGAGCGGCGGCACCAGCTTGGCCGCGGTCTGAGGGTTGAGCTTGTCGAGCGCGATGAGCTGGTCGGCGACGAAGCGGTAGCCGCGGCCCGATGCGTCGTGAAAGGCACGCTGATTGGAGGCGAATGCGCCGATCAGCGCGCGCGCGCGGTTGGGGTTGGCGAGGGTAAAGTCCGGGTGTTTCGATAGCGCCTCGACCTCGGCCGGGGTATCGGAACGGGTGGAGAGCGCCTGCGTCTGGAACCATTTGTCGAGCACCAGCGCATTGTCCGAATAGCGGTTGTAGAAGATGTCGAGCGCCGCCACGCGCTTGTCCGACAGGCCGTTGCCGAGCACGGTGAGCGCCGCCTGCCGATCGGTCATATTGTCGCATTGCTCGAACTGCGCGAAGGCGAGGCCGGCCGCGTCTTCGGCCCCGCTCGCCGCGATGAAGGCGAGCGCGACATTGCGCAGCCGCCGACGGCCCTTGGCGACGGGGGTATATTCGTACTGTCCGGCGGCGAGACGCGCATAGGCGTCTCGCCATTCGGCATCGAGCGCGCGGCCGAGATCGAGACGCAGCGCCTCGCGGGCGCGGAACACCGATTCGGGATCGACCGTCGCGAGCTGGTCGCCGATGAACGCCTCGGACGGCGGCTGCACCGCCTCGCCGACGAACGCCGGGTCGAGCGCGGCGTCGCCGAGCGTCGCCCGCACCGCCTCGATTACCGCCTCGTGATCGCCGCGCCCGTGCGCCACCGACGCGACGAGCGTGTCGAGCATGAGCTGTTGCATCGCCTCGTAACGCGCAAAGGGATCGTCGTCGTGCGCCGACAGGAAGGCGAGATCGGCGGCGCTGCGATTGGCCTCAACGATGACGGGCGCGGAAAAGCCGCGGTTGATCGACAGCACGGGGCGGCCGCTCACACCCTCGAAGGCGATCTCTCCGACGGGTTCGCCGAGCAATACGAGCTGCTCGGCGTTCAGCGCCTGCCCGGTTTCGCCGTCGAACAGCTTGAGCTTGAGCGGTAGCACCATCGCCTGCTTGTCCGGCTGGCCCGGCGTCGGCGGCACATGCTGCCGCAGCGCGAGCGTCGCGCGCCCGCCGCCCGCGTCGTGTCGCAGATCGGCCGTGATGCGCGGGGTACCGGCCTGGCTGTACCACAAGCGGAACTGCGCGAGATCGGCTCCGCCGGCCTCCTCCATGCACGTGACGAAATCTTCGCACGTCGCCGCGGTGCCGTCGAAGCGCTCGAAATAGAGGTCGGTCGCGGCGCGGAAGCGCGCCGGTCCGAGGATCGTCGCCATCATGCGGATCAGCTCGGCGCCCTTGTTGTAGATGGTCGCGGTGTAGAAATTGGAGATCTCGATATACGAATCGGGCCGCACCGGGTGCGCGAGCGGGCCGGCATCTTCGGGGAATTGCGCCGCGCGAAGCACGCGCACGTCCTCGATCCGTTTGACCGCCGCCGAGCCCTGATCGGCCGAGAAGCTCTGGTCGCGATAGACGGTGAAGCCTTCCTTGAGGCTGAGCTGGAACCAGTCGCGGCAGGTGACGCGGTCGCCCGACCAGTTGTGAAAATATTCGTGCGCGACCACGCCCGCGATCGCATCGTAATCCGCGTCGGTCGCGGTATCCGGATCGGCGAGGATGTAGCGCGAGTTGAAGATGTTGAGCCCCTTGTTCTCCATCGCGCCGAAGTTGAAATCGTCGACCACGACGATGTTGAACACGTCGAGATCGTATTCGCGCCCATAGACGCGTTCGTCCCACGCCATCGCGGTCTCGAGCGCGTGGAGCGCATGACCGGTCTTGGGAAGATCGCGCTTGCGCGCCCAGATGGCGAGCTCGACCTCGCGGCCCGACATCGTCGTGAAGGTCGTGCGGTTGGGCGCGAGGTCGCCCGCGACCAGCGCGAAGAGATAGGAGGGCTTGGGAAAGGGGTCGCGCCATTCGGCCCAATGCCTGCCGTCGTCGAGATCGCCCCGCGCGATCGGATCGCCGTTCGCGAGCAGGACCGGATAGCGCTCCTTGTCGGCGGCCATCCGCACGACGTAGCGGGTGAGCACGTCCGGCCGATCGGGGAAATAGGTGATGCGGCGGAAACCCTCGGCCTCGCACTGCGTGCAGAGAAGCCCTCCGCTCGCGTAGAGTCCCATGAGCTGGGTATTGCGATCGGGAGCGATCACGACCTCGGTCTGGATCGTATGCGCGCCGTCCGAGAGCGGGATTACCAGCGCCTCGCCTTCGAGCCGCCAGTCGTTGACTGCGACGCCATCGACCATCACCGAAAGCGGCACCTGCCCCGCACCTTCGAGCCGGAACGGGCGATCGTGCGTGCCGTTGCGCGTGACCGAAAGGGTAGCGCGCACCCGTGTCTCGCTCGGATCGAGATCGAAATCGAGCGCGAGATCGGGCACCTGCCAATCGGGCGGGCGGTAGTCCTCGCGGTGGGTGACGGTGGGAAGGGCGGGCGCGTTCTGAACGTCGAGCATCGTGGTTATCTATAGGTTAGCCATAGGCGCGCGCCAGCCACTTTCGGTGTTGCCGCGCAGCATCGCGTCCCTAGAACGGTGCGCGTGCCCCGCCTCCTCCTCTTCGGCTTCGGCTACACCGCGACGCGCCTTTCCATGCGGTTGCGCGACGAAGGGTGGCGGATTGTGGGCACGAGCCGAGACGGACGTGGGGAGACGATCGCATTCGCCGACGCGGCACGCGTGCAGGCGGAGATCGCGGCGGCGACGCACCTCCTGTCCTCGGTGCCGCCTGCGGGCGAGATCGATCCGGTGCTCGCCGCTTATGAGAGGGCGATTCGGGAGCGGGAGTGCTGGACGGGCTATCTCTCTTCAACCGGTGTTTATGGCGATGTCGGCGGGGCATGGGTCGATGAGAGTGCACCGACCGGCGCCGGGCGGCGGCAGGCGCGGACGGAGGCGGATGCGGCGTGGCTCGCGCTTGGCGCGCGCGTGTTTCGGCTGCCGGGGATTTACGGCCCCGGCCGCTCGCCGCTCGACCGGGTGCGCGAGGGCCGCGCGCACCGCGTCGAGGCGCCGGGGCAGGTGTTCAGCCGCGTCCATGTCGAGGATATCGTCTCGGGCGTGATCGCCGGCTTCGACGGACCCGCCGGTGCCTATAATTTTGCCGACGACGCGCCCGCGCCGCAGAACGAGGTGATCGAGTTCGCCTCGAGGCTGCTCGGAATGGCGCCCCCGCCTTTCATCGCCCTCGACAGCCTCTCGCCCGCGGCGCGCGGTTTCTATGCCGAGAACCGGCGCGTCGCGAACGGCAAGGCGAAGCGCGTGCTCGGCTGGGCGCCGGCTTTTCCCGACTACCGGTTGGGTCTGCGCGCCTTGAGCGCGATGACGAGCCCCACCAGTGTCAGCACGCCGCCCGCGGCCGCGAGCGGCGTCCAGCGATAGCCCTCGAACAAGGTCGAGAGCAGCATCGCGATCACCGGCACGATCACGCTCGAATAGGCCGCCTTGGCGGGGCCGATCACGCGGATCACGCCGAAATAGAGCGTGAAGGCGAGCGCCGAGGCGAACACGCCCAGATAGAGGATGCCCGCGATATAGCTCCAGCGCGGTTCGATGACCGGCGATCCGGTCAGCACCAACGCGACGCTGGCGTCCATTGCGGCGCCGAGCAGCATCGCGACCGCGAGCATCGGCGCCATCGGATAGGCGCGCGCGGCCCTGGTCGCCTGGAGCACGTTGGCCGTCGAAGCCGAGAGAATTGCGAGCAACGTGATCCCGATACCGATCAGCACTTCGCCCGAGCCATTGGGGTCGGCATGCGCTTCCTGGACGAAGAGCAACGCGATCCCCGCTATCGCGACCGCTGAGCCAACGATGAGCTGGCGGCCGAGTCGTTGACCGAGGAAGATACGGCCCAGAAGCGCGTTGGGGACGAGCAGCAGCGCGAACACCACCGCGACCAACCCCGAGGTGATGTGCTCCTCGGCGCGATAGACGAAGTTGAAATTGAGGCAGAACTGGCTGAGCGCGAGTGCGATTGCGAACCCCCAGCCGCGCGCGTCGAGCGTGAACGATTCACGTCTGGCGAGCGCATAGGCGAGCATCGTCAGCCCCGCGACCGTGAAGCGGTACGTCACCGACCAGCTTGCCGGCACCACCGAAAGCTGGTCGCGGATGACGATCCAGGTGGAGCCCCACAGCAGCGTGACGATCGCGAAGGGAATCAGGATCGCGAGTCGGGTGGATTGGGGTGCCTCGGAAGAAACCCGTTCGTGCTGAGCTTGTCGAAGCACCGCTTTTGCCTTGGGCTGAGAAAAGAACGGCCCTTCGACAGGCTCAGGGCGAACGGGGATGTAGACGTCGCGGGCGCTCCCGCGAACCATCATTTTCCTTATGCGGTCACAAGCTCCGTCGATGGACCAAGCGCGGCGATCGCATCGGCGAGCGGGCGGATCGCATTTTCGCTCTGGTCCCATGAGATCACCAGCCGCGCTTCGCCCACGCCCCAATCGTAGAAATCGAAGCCCAGCGCGCGCAGGCTCGCCGCCTCTTCAGGCGTCACGCGCAGAAAGACCTCGTTGGCCTCGACCGAATGGACAAGCCGGTCGCCCGCCGCCTCGGCGAGCAGCCGCGCGCCGGCATTGGCCGCGCGGGCGTTGACGAGCCACAAGTCGCCGTCGAGCATGGCGAGGATCTGCGCGGCCAGATAGCGCCCCTTCGACAGCAGCAGCCCGGCGCGCTTGCGGCGATAGAGCGTCGCGTCGGCGAGCTCGGGCTTGAAGAAGACCAGTGCCTCGGCCGACATGCCGCCATTCTTGACGAAGCCGAACGAGAGCGCGTCGACGCCGGCGCGCCACGTCACGTCGGCGGGCGCGCAGCCGAGATGCGCGACCGCATTGGCGAAGCGCGCGCCGTCCATATGGAGGCCGAGGCCGCGGTCCTTCGCGAGCGCGCCGATCGCGGCGATCTCTCGCGGAGTATAGACGAGGCCGTATTCGGTCGCATTGGTGATCGAGATCGCGTGCGGCTGGACCTGGTGGACGTCGTCGCGGATCGGCGCGACGACGCTGGTGATCGCCTGGGGCGTGAGTTTCGAACCCGGGCCGTCGCCGAGCATCAATGTCGCACCGTGGGTGTAGAAGCCCGGCGCGCCGCATTCGTCGTTCTGGATATGCGCGTCGCGGTGACAGACGACGCCGCCATAAGGCGGGCACAAAGCGGCGAGCGCGAGGCAATTGGCGGCGGTGCCGCTCGGAACCCACAGCGCCCGCACCTCGGTGTCGAACAGATCGGAAAAGCGCGCGTCGAGCTGGGCGCTCCACTTGTCGCCGTCATAGGCGGTGTCGAGCGTGTTGGCGTCCGCCATTGCGGCGAGGACTTGCGGGCAGACGGGCGCGGCGTTGTCGGAGAAGAAGCGCATGGCCGCGGCTTTGCGGCGGGGCCGGGTTCTCGTCAACCTGGAGAAGTGAACGCTATTCGCCCTCCACCGGCACCGGCGCTTCCTCGGATCGGTGGGCGCGGTCGCGCACGGGCGGGACAGGCAGCGACGGCGGCGCGAGCTCGATGCGGCCGTCATCGCCGATCGTGACGTCGATGCCGACATCGCCGATCGCGCCCTGGATCTCGGCGGTCGGCACGTCGAGGTCGATTGTCGCCTCGATGAGATTGCCGACCGGGTCGTCTTCCTCCTCGGCGAGGACCGGTTCGGGCTCCGGCGCGGGACGGCTGACACCGAGCGCATTTGACATGAAATCGCGCCAGATGCGTGCGGGGATGCCGCCGCCGTGGAGGCCCGGATTGGGCGAATTGTCGTCGTTGCCGACCCATACGCCGGTCACCAGCCCGTCGGCATAGCCCACGAACCAGCCGTCGCGGTTGTCCTGCGTCGTCCCCGTCTTGCCGAAGGTCTCGACCGACAGCTCGGCATCGTGGCTGGTGCCGTGCTCGACCGAGGCGTTGAGCAATTCGCGCATGTCGTCGAGGACGCGGTCCGGAATCTCATGCGTGCCGCCGGTCAGGCTCTCGATCCAGCCCTTCTCGCGGGTGTCGTTCACGCCGTGCGCCTCGACCGGGTATTCGCCCGCGGCGATTGCGGCGAAGGCGGAGGTCAGTTCGAGTAGTGAGACGTTGGCGGTGCCGAGCGCGATCGAGGCTTCGTTGGGGATCGGGGTCGAGATGCCGAGATCGCGCGCGGCGCGGATCACGTTCTTGACGCCGACCTCCTGCGTCAGCCGCACCGCCGCGACATTCGACGAGATGGCGAACGCGGTGCGCAAGGAGATGTCGCCGCGATATTTGCCGTTGTCGTTTTCGGGCGACCAGTCGCCGATCGTGATCGGCTCGTCGGCAACCATCGATTCGGGCGTCATTCCGTATCGCAAAGCCGCGAGATAGACGAAGAGCTTGAAGGTCGAGCCGGGCTGGCGCCGCGCCTGCGTCGCGCGGTTGAACTGACTGTCGGCATAGGATTTGCCGCCGACCATCGCGACGACGCTGCCGTCGGGCTTCATCGACACCAGCGCGACCTGCGCCTTGTGGAGCCCGGCGCGGCGCACCGCTCGCTCGGCGGCTTTTTGGAGCCGCATGTCGAGCGTGGTGCGCACCGTCGTTTCGGAGCGGACCTCGCCCGCATTGTCGCGCGCCGCAGGGAGCACCCAGTCGGCGAAATAGGTGCCGTTGGGAAGTTCTCGGACCTTGTGGACCTTGAGCTTGGCCGGTTTCGCCTTCTTGGCTTCGGCATGCGTAATGAAGCCCGCATCCTCCATCGCGCCGATCACGACCGCCTGCCGGTCGCGCGCGCCGTCGAGATTGCCGGTCGGCGCGAGCCGCGAGGGTGCCTTGACCAGTCCGGCGAGCATCGCCGCCTGACTCAGCGTCAGGTCATCCGGGCCGCGACTGAAATAATGATGCGCGGCCGCGTCGAGGCCATAGACGTTGTCGCCAAAATAGACGTTCGAGAGGTAGCGTGAGAGGATCTCGTCCTTGCTCAGCCACGCCTCGAGCCAGAACGAGATCAGCGCCTCGCGCAGCTTGCGCGCCGCGGTGCGGTCCGAATCGAGAAAGGCGTTCTTGGCGAGCTGCTGCGTAATCGTGCTGCCGCCCTCGACCACGCCGCCCGCTATCAGGTTATGGATCGCCGCGCGCGCAATGCCGCGCGGGTCGATCCCCCAATGGCTGTAGAAGCGTCGGTCCTCGATCGCGAGGAAGGCGTCGGTCACGTTGTCGGGGAGCGTCGCCGCATCGACGGAGTCGCCAATCACCGCGCCGCGCCGGGAAATCGGGGTTCCGTCCGCGGCGAGCAGGGTGATCGAGGGCGGGGTCGGCGGCTCGAGTGACTTGGAGAGCGGCGCCGTCACTGCGAGCCAGGCGATGACGAGCACGAGCAGGACGATGAAAATGCCCAGCCCGCGCACGCTCCAGCGCAGCCAGCGGGTGCGGCGGCGCGGGCGCTCGTCGTCGAATGTCTCGTCGTCCGCGCCCCAGCCGTCAAAATCGTCATAGCCCGCAAGCGGCGCGATGCCGTCCTCGGGCCCGAACGGGTCGCCGCCGTGTCGGAATGTGGCTGGAAAGGGATCGTCGCGCATCGTCTCGGGTCAGGAATCCGCAGTGCTCAGGCGGATAGCTGTATTATCAATATAAAACAGTGGGCGCAATCTCGGATAGGGCATCGGGCGGAGGCACTATACAGCATCGCTCACGCCCGCCCAATCGCTTTCACGCAGGCGCCGCCATTGAGATGCGGCGTCGTGCGGGCTATCCGGGCGCTCTCTTCCCCCACATGAGTGCACCGATGCCCGATCCCTCCGACCCAAAACAGCCGCTCGTGGTCGGCATCGGCGGAGTGATCGGGGGTATTTCGTCAACCGAGCGAGCGCTCGCAATCGCGCTCGACGCCGCGGCGAAAGAGGGGTTCCGCACGCGCATGTTCGGCGGCGAGGACATGGCGCGGCTGCCGCTCTACAACCCGCGCGCGACCACCCGCACCGAGCACGAGCGCGCCTTCGTCGATGCGGTGCGCGAGGCCTCGGCGCTCATCATCTCGAGCCCGGGCTATCACGGCAGCATTTCGGGCGTGGTCAAGAACGCGCTCGATCTGCTTGAGGAGACCGCGCGCGACGAACGGCCGTACCTCGCCGACATGCCCGTCGGGCTCATCACCACCGCCTATGGCTGGCAGGCGACGGGGAGTACGATCGCGGCGCTTCGCTCGATCGTCCATGCGCTGCGCGGTTGGCCGACGCCGTTCGCCGCCGCGATCAACGCGCGCGCCACCTTCTTCGACGGCGAAGGCGGGTGCAACGACCCCGCGGTGCTCGAGCAATTGTCGCTGATCGGCCGACAGGTCGCGCGATTCGCCCCGCTCGTCGGCGAGCGATAGTTGCGTGCTCGCGTGAGCGGGCTATCCTGAAGCAGTCAACAGGGATTCGGCATGGCAAACGGCTTCGGCATCGGCACCGCGGAAGCGATGAACGCGATCACGACGACGCACCTCGTGCTGATCGTGCTGTTCGCGATTCTGGTGGTGCTCGCAATTCTATGGGGTAACCGGCGGCGGCACGACAAGCGCCGCGCCGAACGCGAAGCGCGCGAACGGCGCGACGAATCGGGTGCGCCCGTGGTGGTCGAGCGCGGTCCGGTCGAGCCAGCCGCCGCTCCGCTCTTGTCGCCGACGCTCGCCGACGTGCCGATTCCGGCGAGCGCGCCCCAGGAAGCAAACCCCGCCGCGGTCGCCGTCGATGAGCAGGCGGCGCCGGTACCTGCCGCCGCGCCCTCGGCCGCGCTAGCCGACGGCGACGTCACGACGATCAAGGGTCTCGGCCCGAAGGTTGCCGCCCGCCTCGCCGAACACGGCATCACCGGCGTCGACCAACTCGCCTCGCTTTCCGACGACGAGGCGGCGGCGCTCGATGCGAAGCTGGGCACCTTCTCCGGCCGTATGGCGCGTGATCGCTGGATCGAGCAGGCCCGGCTGCTCGCGGCGGGCGATCGCCAGGGGTTCGAGGCGACGTTCGGCAAATTGGGGTAAAACGCCCGTCATTGCGACCCCGGCGAATGCCGGGGGAAGCAATCCAGGGGATGCTCGCGCCTCTCTGGATTGCCGCGGGCCTACGACCCTTGCACTGACGACCTCTTCTCCCCCGCCTTCCGCCGCTCCTCCTCCGCCGCCAGGTCGAACGCAATCCGATCGATCCGGCGCAGCATCGTCTCGAACCGCTCGACGTCCTCCGCCTCGAAATGCGCGAAGATGCGGCGCTCGATGTCGAGCGCCTTGGGTGCGGTGGTCGCGTGGAGCGTGCGCCCGGCGTCGGTCAGCACCAGATGGTGCGATCGGCGGTCCTCCTCGTTGGCGACCCGCTCAAGCAGCCCGCGCCCCACGAGCGCGATCGCCGCGCGGCTCACCGTCACCTTGTCCATCCGCGTGCGCTGGCCGATCTCGCCCTGCGTGATCCCGCCGGTCTCCGCGATCACCGCCACCAGCCGCCATTCGGGGATCGTCAGCCCGAACAGCGCGCCATAGGTTCGGGCGATGAGATCGCTCACCAGGTTCGAGGTGAACGACATCCGATAGGGAAGGAAATGGTCGAGAACGAGCGCCCGACTGCCGCCTTTGAGAGACATGGCGCGGATCGTAACCATTGACACCCGATTGGCAATCGCGGACAATTAGTATCATTCGAAACCAATTTTGACGCGAGTCTTTTGCCATGACCGATCCCGCCAACCCCCTCGGCCTCGACGGCTTCGAATTCTGCGAGTTCACCTCGCCGGACGCCGATACGCTTGCCAAGCAGTTCGAGCAGATGGGTTTTGTCGCCGCGCACAAGCACCCGACCAAAAACGTGACGCGATACAAGCAGAACCGCATCAACCTGCTCCTCAACCGCGAGAGCGAAGGTCATGCGGCCGATTTCCGTGCAGAGCACGGGCCGTCCGCCACCAGCATGGCGTTCCGCGTCGCCGATCCGAAGGCAGCCTACGATCATGCGATCAGCGAGGGCGCCAAGCCGGTCGATGCGGGCCGCGGCATCCTGGGCGATGATGCCTGCGCGATCGAGGGAATCGGCGGGTCGTATCTCTACCTGGTGAAGACGGGCGCCGACCTATACGCCGATTGGGAGGAAGTCCCCGGCTGGCACGAGGCCGAGGCGAAGAACAATGTCGGGCTCGATCTGCTCGATCACCTCACGCACAACGTCCGCCGCGGCGAGATGCGCACCTGGTCGAGCTTCTATGCCAAGCTGTTCGGCTTCGAGGAGCAGAAATATTTCGACATCAAGGGCAAGGCGACCGGGCTGTTCAGCCAGGCGATGATCGCGCCGGACAAGGCGATTCGCATTCCCCTGAACGAAAGCCAGGACGAGAATTCGCAGATCGAGGAATTCATCCGCGAGTATAAGGGCGAGGGCATCCAGCACCTCGCGCTCACCACCGCCAATATCTACGAGACGGTCGAGAAGCTGCGAGCCCGCGGCGTCAAGCTCCAGGACACGATCGAGACCTATTACGAGTTGGTCGATAAGCGCGTCCCCGGCCACGGCGAGGACCTGGAGCGCTTGAAGAAGAACCGCATCCTCATCGACGGCAATGTCGGCGACGAAGGCATCCTGCTCCAGATCTTCACCGAGAACATGGTCGGCCCGATCTTCTTCGAGATCATCCAGCGCAAGGGCAACGAAGGCTTCGGCAATGGCAATTTCCAGGCGCTATTCGAGTCGATCGAGCTGGATCAAATCCGGCGCGGGGTGATTTCCGTGGATGCGTAAATCCCCTCTCCTTCCAGGAGAGGGAGGGAGCCGCGCGTCAGCGCGGCGGAAGGGTGAGGATCGAAACGAAGCGCCCCCTTCGACCCTCACCCCGCGCCGCCTTCGGCGGCTTGCCCCTCTCCCGCCGGGAGCGGGGAAGATGGGAGCAGACGATGGCGGACTACATCCCCGGCTTCGGCAATCACGTCTCGACCGAGGCGGTGCCCGGCACGCTGCCGATCGGGCAGAACTCGCCGCAGCGGCCTGCGTTCGGGCTCTACACCGAACAGCTTTCGGGCACCGCCTTCACCGCACCGCGCGCCGAGAACCGGCGGTCGTGGCTCTACCGGATGCGCCCGACAGCGGAGCATCCGCCATATCAGCCCTACGAGGGCGCCAAGAACTTCGCCCCCGGCACCGCCGATGATCCGCTCGCGCCCAACCGGCTGCGCTGGGACCCGCTCGCCATGCCCGAGGGCGAGGTCGATCTGATCGACGGCATGACCACGATGATGGCGAACCGCGATCCAGCGAGCCTCGAAGGCGTCGCGCTCCATGTTTATGCGGCGAGCAAGGACATGGACAGCCGCGTGTTCGTCGATGCCGACGGCGAATTGCTCTTCATCCCCGAGCAGGGGCGGCTGGAGCTGCTGACCGAGCTCGGCCGGATTGATATTTCACCGGGCCAGATCGCACTCGTTCCCCGCGGCGTCCGCTTCCGCGCGATGCTCCCCGATGGGCAGGCGCGCGGCTATGTCGCCGAAAATCACGGGAGCCTGTTCCGGCTCCCCGATCTCGGGCCGATCGGCGCCAACGGGCTCGCTAACCCGCGCGATTTCGAAACGCCTGCCGCGTGGTTCGAGGATCGCGACGAGCCATGCGAGGTGCTTCAGAAATTCCTCGGCTCGCTCTGGACGACGACGCTCGATCATTCGCCGCTCGACGTCGTCGCGTGGCACGGCAACCTCGCACCGTGGCGCTACGATCTCGATCGCTTCAACACGATCAACACGGTGAGCTTCGACCATCCCGATCCGTCGATCTTCACGCTGCTCACCTCGCCAAGCGACGTGCCCGGCCGCGCCAACGCCGATTTCGTGATCTTCCCGCCGCGCTGGATGGTGGCGGAGAAGACCTTCCGCCCGCCCTGGTTCCACCGCAACGTCATGTCCGAGGCGATGGGGCTGATCCGCGGCGCGTATGACGCCAAGGCGGAAGGGTTCGCGCCGGGCGGCATCTCGCTCCACAACCTGATGTCGGGCCACGGCCCCGATATCGCGAGCTGGAAGGGAGCGAGCGAGGCTGAACTCAAGCCCCACAGGATCGAGGGCACGATGGCGTTCATGGTCGAAAGCTGCTGGCCCTACACGCCGACGCGCTTCGCGCTCGACCGCGCCCAGCCCGATTACGACAACGCCTGGGCGGATTTCCCGAAGGCGCAGCTCCCCAAGTGAGCGACGAGCGCTGCCGGCAGGTTGCGCTGGCGCCGCTCGCGTCGATCTGCGAGGGCGAGCCCCCTCACGACGAACGGGGTAGGGAAATGGAACAGCGACCGGTATTCGTCCTCGTGCGCCCGCAACTGGGCGAGAATATCGGCAAGGCCGCGCGCGCGATGCTCAATTTCGGGCTCACCGAGATGCGGCTGGTCGCTCCCCGCGACGGCTGGCCGAACCCGTCGGCCGGCCCCGCCGCGTCGGGCGCCGATCTCGTGCTCGAGCAGGCGCAGGTGTTCGATACCGTCGCCAAGGCGGTCGCCGATTGCGCGCATGTCTATGCGACCACGGTGCGCAAACGCGGTGTCACCAAACCCGTGCTCACCCCCGAGGCCGCCGCGCGCGATATCCATTCGGAGACGGGCAGATCGGCGATCCTGTTCGGTGCCGAGCGCTCGGGGCTCGAAACCGACGACGTCGCGCTCGCGCGCAGCATCGTGACGGTGCCGATCAACCCCGAATTCAGTTCATTGAACCTTGCACAGGCGGTAATCCTGATCGCCTATGAATGGTCGAAGGGTATGGGGCTCGCCTCGCCACCCGAAGTCGATCTCGACCCGCCCGCCCCGCAGGACGAGTTCGAGGGCATGTACGGCCAGTTGGACGCGATGCTCGACGGCGCCGGCTTCTTCCACCCGCCTGAACGCACCCCCGCGACGAGGCGGACGCTGCGCACGATACTCACCAAACCCGGCTGGTCGAGCCAGGAGCTGCGCACGCTGCGCGGCGTGCTGAGCGCGCTCGGCGGCAAGAAGCGGCCGCGCGGTTAGCGCCGGTCGAATTCGACGAATTCGTGAGCGATCGAGGCTTCGACGAGCTGGTCCCATAGGGCTCCGATCGCGTCTTCGGGAATGCCGGCCGCGCGCGCGTTTGCGCGGGCGTTGGCGATCACCTGCGCCTTGCGCGGCTCGTCTCGAACCTGCCCGCGCTCGGGCTTGATGCGCGCGGCCGCATCCATATAGGCAAAGCGACGTGCGAGCAGCGCGACCAGCTCGCGGTCGACCTGGTCGACGCCGGCGCGGACCTCGGCCATCGTCGTGCAGGCGTCGCCGGGAAGGATGGTTTGCGTCATGCCGATGCTCTTGGGCGAGCCGGGGCCGGCTGTCCAGCTTGACTCGGGCGCACCTTCGCGGCTAGGCGCGCGCCTTCGCAATCGGCCCCGCATCCCGGTGAAGCGGTGGCCCTGCCCGGCTCGTTCCGGCGCAGGCGGTACCGGGAACAACGTTGTCGCAATTGAGGAAATGAATCATGTCGAAGCGCTCCAGCGCCAAGTACAAGCTCGACCGCCGGATGGGCGAGAATATCTGGGGTCGCCCCAAGAGCCCGGTCAACAAGCGCGAATACGGCCCCGGCCAGCATGGCCAGCGCCGCAAGGGCAAGGTGTCGGACTACGGCATCCAGCTTCGCGCCAAGCAGAAGCTCAAAGGCTATTACGGCGACGTCACCGAAAAGCAGTTCAAGCGCGCCTATGAAGAGGCGTCGCGGATGAAGGGTGACACCTCGCAGAATCTGATCGGCCTGCTCGAGCAGCGGCTCGACGCGATCGTCTATCGCGCGAAGTTCGCGCCGACCATCTGGGCGGCGCGCCAGCTCGTCAGCCACGGCCACGTGCTCGTCAACGGCGTCAAGTGCAACATCGCCTCGCGCCGTGTCGTGCCCGGCGACGAGGTCACGCTGGGCAAGAAAGCGCAGGAGATGGCGCTGGTGATGGAGGCACAGAGCCTCGCCGAGCGCGACATCCCCGATTACG